>CAVFND010000176.1:0-4129 GCA_963623615.1 Oscillibacter sp. ER4
GACTTACGCATCTCTGCTGCACGATTTGAATATGAAGTTGTTCTCTCCCTCCTTTTGCCGCAAAAAACGTGCGGCGTTTCTGCAACCGGATTTACGCAGAAACGCCACACGCTGTGAATCGATTTTATCAAATTGTTCGGAGCATTTCAAATGTTTTTTGCGGCAGGGGCCGCAAATTTTTATTTAGTCCTGCTCCATGAAGCTGCGGATGTAGGCGATCAGCATCTTCGCCGTCCCCTCGAAGCCGAGCACATCGCTCTTGACAGTCATGTCGTAGCCGCGCGCGTCGCCCCACTTCGTCTCGCAGTAGTAATTGTGATAGGACTTTCTGGAGCGGTCGACCTCCTTGATCTCCTCGATTGCGTCCTCGGCGGACAGGCCCTTCTTCTCCATCACGCGGCCGACCTTGGCCTGCTGGTTGCCGCAGATGAAAATGCTGATCGTATTGTGGTTGCCCTTGAGCACCTGGTCGCCGCAGCGGCCGATAATGAGGAAGCTCTCGCCGTTTGCGGCCTTGTCGCGCAGCATGGCAAACGTCTTTTCCGCCACGTTGACCTCAAGGGAGTTCGAATACTTGCCGATCCGTCGCGAGGCAAAGAAGTTGACGGGCTTTTCGTCCATCTTGCGGATCATTTCCTCGCTGTAGCCTGCGGAAACGATCTCCCTTTCGATGGAATCCTTGTCATAGAGCTTGATACCGAGCTCTTGCGCGATCATGTCGGCAATGTAATGGCCGCCGCTGCCGTGCTCGCGGCCAAGGGTGATGATGATCTGGTTTTTCATGGGGTCGCACTCCTTTCCTTTTTCCGTTTACAGATAGCGCAGGAATAAGTAGGCCGTGGACACCGCCATGACGATGATCGTCGCGGGCACGCAGTACTTGCAGTAGCGGCCCCAGCCGATGGGATAGCCGCCCTTGGCCGAAGCCGAGGTGCCGACGACATTAGCGCTCGCGCCGATGGGCGTCGCGTTGCCGCCAAGGTCCGTGCCGAGCGAGAGCGCCCATGCCAGCGTGCCGATATCCATACCCTCCGTCGCGGCGATGGCGCGGATGACGGGAATCATGGTCGCGGCAAAGGGGATATTGTCGACAAAGGCGCTCGTAATGGCCGAGAGCCACAGGATGACGATCACGATGACCGCGACATTGCCCTTGCTGACAGAGGTGATGAAATTCGCGATCATATTGAGCACACCCGTCTTTTCAAGGCCCGCCACGGAAACAAACAGGCCGATGAAAAAGAGCAGCGTCTTATAGTCCACGCCCTTAATGATTTCTATAACAGATTTTTTGCCGCTGGTCAAGCCCAAAACGATCATCGTCAGGATCGCGACGATGACGCCGATGCACGCGACGGAGAGCTCCGTCTGCGCGTGGGTGATGAGCAGCACGACCGCCAGCAGGAAAACGCCCGCGCTCGCAAGGAACGCCTTCTTATTCGTGATGGCCGTCGCGGGCTCGGGGCAGGTGACGGGACCGCCGTTGGTATGCTCGGCGCGCAAAAGCTCCTTGCGGAAGCACAGCGTAAAATAGACGAGCATGAAAATGAAGCAAATGCCAATGACTGCGCCGGTATTTTCGATGAAGTCGAAAAACGTGTAGCCGAGCGAGGTACCGATGATGATGTTCGGCGGGTCGCCGCACATCGTGGCTGCGCCGCCAAGGTTCGCGCAGAAGATCTCAGACAGGATCATCGGCACGGGGTCGAATTTCATCGTCTGCGCCAGCTCGAGCGTGACGGTGGCAAGGAACAGCACGACCGTGATACTGTCGATGAACATCGACAAAAACGCCGAAAGCGACATAAAGCAGATGAGCAGCGGCACCGTGCGGTAATGCACGAGCTTGGCAAGCGTCAGGCACAGCCAGCGGAAAAAGCCCGCCTTGCCGAGGCCCTCGACCATGATCATCATGCCGGCGATAAACAGGATCGTCGACCAGTTGATGCCCGCGGTGCTCTCCTCGCTCGCGCCGTACCAGAATGTACTCTGGAAAAATGCACTCAAATTAAGCGTCTCCCAAATGGCGCTCATCGAGCGCATGCAGACGCCGAACACCAGCACGAGCACGAGCGCGCCGCTCCCGAGCGTGATGTAATGCCGTTCAAACTTATCGAGGATAATAAGCAGGAACATGGCGACAAAAATGCAGATGGCAATGATCTGTGCAAACATGATATTCCTCCATGTGCTGTAGAATTTCCAACGCGAGTCATTATATCGACCCTCTGCCGGAAAGCGAAATGCTTTCTTGACATGGCGGATATGTCATTTTGCTATGCCGCCCGAATTCTCCTGATTTCATGCGGCTTTGCAGCGTCACCTGACAGTGTTTACTTTTCGTCAAGGTTCCCGCATTTTCTTTTTTTATAGGAAAAAGCTCTCTTGCGCGTCCGCTTCTCTTCTGTTACAATCAGGTTTGCCGTCCGCATCACACGGACGGCTGACTTTCTCTTTTCCCGCAACTTTCCCCGCAGTCAGGTTCCTCGCCGCCGCGCAGAACCCCACTTATCCTTTCTTTTCCAGAGGAGCTTGTCTTCCTATGAACATCAGCTACGACAGCTACCGCATCTTTTATTACGCCGCCAAATACCGCAGCTTTTCGCAGGCCGCCGCGGCGCTTTACAGCAATCAGCCCAACGTGACGCGCATGATCCGAAAGCTCGAATCCGAACTCGGCTGCGCGCTGTTTTTCCGCTCGTCGCAGGGTGTGCGCCTCACGCCCGAGGGGGAAAAGCTCTATACGCACATCGCCGTCGCGTTTGAGAGCATCGAGGCGGGTGAGGAGGAAATTCTCTCCGACCAGAGCCTGCAAAGCGGCATCGTCCACATCGCGGCGAGCAGCCTTGCCCTGCGCACGCGGCTTTTGCAGGTGCTTGCGCGCTACCGGCGCGCATACCCGCATGTGCGCATCTGCCTGACGAACCACTCTGCGCCCCACGGACTCGCCGCCGTGCAGAACGGCCTTGCCGACTTTGCCATTTTAGCCGAGGGCGCGTCCGTACCGGATTCGCTCACAGCGCAGAAGATCGACGAAATTCAGGAGATCCCCATCTGCGGTTCGGCGTTTTTAGAGCTCACCGAGGGGCCCGTTTCGCTCAAAAAGCTCGCCGACTATCCCATCATCAGCCTGACGGAGGGTACGTCGTCGCACGACTTTTACGCCGGTCTCTTCCTGCGCCACGGCCTTTCGTTCAGCCCCGATGTCGAGGTCGAGACCACGGCGCAGGTGCCGCCCGTGGTGCAGAGCGACCTCGGCGTCGGCTTCGTGCCGCGCGAGATGCTCTTCGGCTCGCCGGAGGCGAGCGGCATCTATCCCATCACGCTCGAAGAACCCATCCCCGCGCGCAGCGTCTTTCTCTTCCAGCGCAAGACACAGCCGCTGAGCATTGCCGCGAAAAAATTGCGGCAGATGCTGCTGGACGACATGCCGCTGCAGAGCGGAAAATAAGCGAACAAGGTCCCGCCGGTTCAAAACCGGCAGGACCTTGTTGATCTGCAAATGTTAAGCGGTGCGCTGCGCGCGTTTCTCTCTGCGGTCGAGGTAGAGGTAAAAGCCGACGTTCAGAATCACGCCGACCAGCGTGGACACCGGCGCGGCGAGGCCGATCTTTGTCAGGCTCGCGTTCGGCTGGATGCTCATTACATACGCAAACGGCAGACGGATCAGCAGCGTCTGGATGAGGCCCTGCGCCATGACCCAGAGCGTCTTGTTGTTGCCGTTGAAGTAGCCGAGCATACTGAAGAGGATCGCCGTCAGGATGGTCTCGGGCGCAAAGCCCTTCAGATACTCAAAGCCCTTCTGTACGACCTCGGTGTCGGGCGAGAAGACACCCGCCAGCACATCGCCCTTGAGCATGACGAGCGCGAACACGGCGCAGCCGAAGACCAGCCCCACACCGATGCCCGTCAGCATCGACTTTTTCGCGCGCTTCTGGTTCCCCGCGCCCACGTTCTGCGCGACGAACGACGCCATCGACTGCATCAGCGCGCTGGGGATCAGCATGGCGAAGTTGACGATCTTGCTCGCAACGCCGTAGCCCGACGACGCCGTCAGACCCAGCCGGTTGACGAACGCGCAGAGCGCCAGAAACGACAGCTGCGTCAAAAATTCCTGCAAGGCAAGCGG
>CAVFND010000177.1:0-1993 GCA_963623615.1 Oscillibacter sp. ER4
ACGTAAATGAACGTGGTGTCGATTTTCTCGCGCAGCTTGATGATCTCCGCGCGCATCTGGTTGCGGAGCTTGGCGTCGAGGTTCGAGAGCGGCTCGTCCATCAGCAGCACCTTCGGGCTTCTGACAATGGCGCGGCCGATGGCTACGCGCTGGCGCTGGCCGCCGGAGAGCGCCTTGGGCTTGCGGTCGAGAAACTGGGTGATATCAAGGATCGCTGCCGCCTCGCGCACGCGGCGGTCGATCTCGTCGTTCGGCATTTTCTTGAGATGCGTCTTGCCGTCCGCGTCCGTCTCCGCGATCTTTTTGAGCTTGAGCGGGAAGGCGATGTTTTCATAGACGGTCATGTGCGGATAGAGCGCATAGTTCTGGAAGACCATCGCGATGTCGCGGTCCTTGGGCGCAACATCGTTCATCTGTTTGCCGTCGATCAAAAGTTTGCCGCCGCTGATCTCCTCGAGACCGGCGATCATGCGCAGCGTGGTCGACTTGCCGCAGCCGCTCGGGCCGACGAGCACGATGAATTCCTTGTCGGCCACGTCGATGTTGAAATCCTGCACGGCGACAACGCCTTCGTCGGTGATCTCCAGATTGTTCTTCTTTTCGACGGCTTCGTCCTTCTTCTTTTTCTTCTTGCTTTCGGTGTTGGGGTAGACCTTTCGGACATTTTTCAGAATGACCTCTGCCATAATCGTGAACCGCAGCCCTGCCGCCTCCGCGATGCGGGACCTCGCAGCCGCCTGAGCGCGCCGCTTTACGGCAGGTCTCCACACTGCCGCACCGCCGGTTCGGCGGAAAACGTTCCTCCTTTTGTATTTCCCGCGGGCGGTACGTAGAGGTGGAGTAGCGCAGGCGGGAGGGAATGGAAGTGGGCAAAATTGCCTAGATCCAGTATACGGCAAAGCGCGGCTTTCCACAACGGAAAACCGCGCTTGCATGCTGCATTTTGGTAAGATGGATAACAAAAAGTGCCGAAATTTATGCCTTTTTACCACGGCGGTGGCGATAGACGACCGCGAACCGGTCGATGAGCAGATCGTAGATGAAAAAGAGCAGAAGACCCATCGCCGCCGTCGCCCACAGCAGCCACGCTGCACTCTCGGAAAACTCCTGCACGACGGCGGGGAGCTTAAAGACGAAGATGATGAGCGCGTACATGACGCCCATGCTCACGGTGCAGAGGCCGAGCTTCGCCACAAGCCGCAGCGCCTTGGATGCAATCGCGTCAAGATTCGGCTTTACCAGGGGATAATAGCCGAGAAAGCAAAACACGAGCGCCGCTTCTTTGTCCGCGCAGAGAAGAAGTCCTAAGACCGCCGCCGCGGCAAAGCAGCTCCAGGCGCAGCTCTTGCGGCATTCCTCGCGCGCGGGCAGAAGCGTTGCCGACGCGAGGATCGGCCAGGCGTAGGTCGAGAGCAGGATCACGCCGCTGAGCCAGAGGAAGGCGACCGCAAGCGCGCACAGCACGCCGCAGAGCGCCAGTTCATGTGTTTTCTTTGCCAAAGTTCAAATCACATCGCTTTTACAGATATTCCGGCTCCATCGCGTCGTGGAGCACGGTGGTGATCGCGTCGGAAAAGACGCTGTCGGAGTGCGCGTGCAGGGCATTGAGCGTCTCCGCCACGGCGGCGACTTTCACCTTGCTTGTGGAGTACACGTCCTGATCGAAGATGAAGCGTACTTCCTTTTCCTGCATCTGCTGGACCTGATTGCCATTGCGGATGTTGCGCTGGACAAAGCCGGGGCCCGCGTGCAGCTTGAGCGCCGCAAGCGTGTCGAGCCTGCGCTCAACGTCGACCGAGCACTTGGCGACGCTCGATTCGTCCACGTCGTCCTCGTCGAGAATGCCGAGATACGGCGGCTGAAGCAGATCATTCCAGCGGCGGTCCGTGAGGCCGAGCTGTTCGCGCGAAATGGCGTTCACAAAGCGAAGGCCCACGCGGTCAAAGCAGTTGGGGCGGTAAATTTTGATAAACTGGCCAAGCGGCTCGTCGAG
>CAVFND010000177.1:2003-4124 GCA_963623615.1 Oscillibacter sp. ER4
GTTGTTGACCGTCCGCGCGGGCGTGCCGTTCACGCCGGGCAGCTTTTCCACCTGGCACTGGTAGCGCGGGAACGCGGCACGCACTGTCTCCTGAAAGTCGGCGGGCTCGCGCGTGTCGATCGAGAGGATGGTGGGGAAGCGCAGCTGGCAGATGACTTCGATGAGCTGGGCTTTGCCGTAGGCGTAGCGGCGGTTATCGGAAGAGATCATAACGTAAATACCTCCGTCATGTTGCAATTTTGATTATAAATTATAGAGGAAAGAAAAACGATTGTCAAATCGCAGCTCATGCGCGAAGATGCGCTGATAAAACTTACCAGCAGAAAAACTGCATATCCGATTTTTTTTGAGTCAAACTACCCTTGCGATACCCAAACAGCACAACTCTTTCAAACAGGTGAAACCAAAAACAATTGTAGGAAAAGGAGAAAATCATTATGTCCAGCAAGAACAGCAACAAGCTCAATATCCCCGAGGCCAAGGCCGCTATGAACAAGTTCAAGATGGAAGCCGCCAGCGAGGTCGGCGTCAATCTCAAGCAGGGCTACAACGGCGATCTGACCTCCCGCGAGGCCGGCTCCGTCGGCGGCCAGATGGTCAAAAAGATGATCGAGAGCTACGAGAAGAACCTGTAAAAAAGGCTCTTTCGCAAAGCGCAGACAAAAAGGGCGCGGCCAACAGGCCGCGTCCTTTTTGCTGTGATGGACGAAATGACAGAAGATTTTCTGCAAAGCCTTTCGGCACGCTCGCTCCGCGCGGGAATATTTTCCGTTCCCGCGCGGAGGAGACAAAAGGGCAGGGAACTTGCCGCCCTTGGTGCTCATTTTGCGCAATTTATTTGTAAAAATACCTTATTGCATTTTTTGCAGATTTGATATAAAATTTCAATAATTATATGCATGTATCGCTTTGAGAGGGGGGATACATGCGCGCGAGGGCGGCGAACCGCGGCGGGCGGCCTGCCGGAATACGCAGGGGAGGTGTCCGTATGCGCGCCATTGAGCATTTTAAGACCATCACGCATCATCGCCATCTGGTGCGGCAATACTGTTTTCGCCTCGGCCTGTACTATCAGGGGCTGACGCATGACTTGAGCAAATACAGTCCCTCGGAATTCTGGCGCGGCGTCAAGTACTATCAGGGCTACCGCAGCCCGAACGACGCTGAGCGGCGCGAAAACGGCGTGAGCCTCGCCTGGCTTCATCACAAGGGGCGCAACCGCCACCACTTTGAATACTGGATCGACTACTGTATTGCTGACGACGGTAAAGTCTACATGGGCGGGTGCAAAATGCCGCTCAAGTATGTGGCCGAGATGTTCTGCGATCGCATCGCCGCCTGCAAGGTCTACCAGGGCGACAAATACACCGACGCCTCGGCCTACGACTACTACGAAAAGTCGCGCGGCCATATCCTCATCCACCCCGAGACCGGCGCACTGATCAGCGAGATGCTGCGCGTGCTCAAGGACGAGGGCGAGGACGCGGCGTTCGCCTATGTGCGCAAATTATTGCGCGAAGAAAAGCAAAATCCGACAAAATGAGAAATTTGTCAGATGATTGCTTGCAATCCTGCATATTTCAGAGTAAACTATTTTCATTATATATTATTTTAACAGAGGACGGACAAGAACCAATGACTCATCCCTACAAGACGCGCGAGGGCGGCGCCACCGTAACGATCTTCGTACCCTACGATTGCCGGAACCACTGCCCGTTTTGCGTGAACAAGCAGGAATACGCCCATGCTGAGGGCTTCAGCGTGGAGGCGATCCTCAAGAGCATCGCCGTGATGGACGAGATCACGCCGCGCTGCGATTTTGTTTTTACCGGCGGCGAGCCGTTTGCCAACTTAAAAGCGCTCCAGCGCATGCTCGACGCCATCCCCACGACCCATAAGGTCTATATCAACACGACCTTCCCCGTGCAGCCGGGGTGCAGCGCGGAGGAGATGATCGCCTTCACCGAGCGCAACCGAGACAAGATCACCTGCATCAACGTCTCGCGCCACCTGACGAAGTATGTCGAGGAGTCGCCCGACGAGGTCGTCGCCCGCATCGCAACGCCCAAGCGCGTGAACTGTGTGCTGTATATGGACTATCCCGCCGACGAGCTCGTGGAC
>CAVFND010000178.1:0-4105 GCA_963623615.1 Oscillibacter sp. ER4
GGTCCGTTCGACGATGAACCGGAGACCGTTGCAAAGATGGACACATTTCTGCGCGAAAACGGGTATGAAAACGATCTGGACGATGTCCGCTTGCACCACGAAATTTATCTCTCCGACCCGCGCCGCGTCGCGGCGGAAAAGCGAAAGACCGTCATCCGCCACCCCATCAAAAAGGCTTGAATGAAAAGAAAAAAAGAATGTTCCCGCCTTGGCGGGAACATTCTTTTTTCATGCATAAAAATCAAATATCGAGCATACCCATCACGGCGATGCCGATGACGATGAGAACGATCATCAGATAGTGCTTCCACGAGAGCTTTTCTTTCAGGAAGAGGCGGCTCCACAGCACGCTGGCCGCACAGTAGGAGCTGATGATCGGCGCGGACATCGCAAGGTGCGACGTGTCCGCGATGGCATAGATGTAGGCAAACTGACCGGCCGTTTCGCAGATGGCGCCGATGTACTTCGGCGCTTCGCGCTTGGGCAGCAGGCGATCCTTCTTGATAAAGACCACGTAGATGAAGCACACGACTGCCGCAAACAGGAACGTCAGCTCGTAGGCGCAGTTCGCGCTGCCTTCATCCAGCGTTTCGAGCACGCGGTTGTCGGCAAAGGTGCCGGCGGCGTCGAGCAGGCAGTAGGCCACGGGAAGCGCAAGGGCCAAAAAGCTCTTGGAATACTTGCGGTTGCCCTCCGCCTGACGGGCGGCGCGCAGCTCGGGGTCCTCCGTGGCGTCGACCACGCCGAGGCCGATCGCGCCCACGCAGACGAGGACGATCGCGCCGAGGGCAAGCGGGGAATAATCCTCACCGCCGACGAACAGCAGCGTCATCACGGCGACGAGCGCGCCCGACGAGTTGCAGATCGGCGACGAGACGGACAGCTCAATGTAGCGGAGGCCGAGATAGCCGAGCGTCATCGATCCGATGTACAGCAGCGACACAGGCAGATACGTCCAGATGATGGACCAGCTGATCTCCGTGCCGTTGACGAAAATTTCGAACGCGGCGTGAAGACCCATCACGGTACCGACGGCAATGACCATCTTGAGGTGGGCGAGGTGATCGTCCTCCCCCTGACAGCCGATCTTGGAAAACAGGTCGCTGCCGCTCCAGCAGAGCAGCGCGATCAGAGAAAGCCAGAACCACATATTTAGTTGTTAGACTCCTTTGTACTGTTATTTTTTATTTTTTAGATGGCAAAAACAACGGTACACGGGGGCGGACGGCGGCGAAAGTGCCGGTTGGTCGCGGGGGTTCTGCGAATGAGCATAAATAAAAATTCTTTCTGGTGAATTTGGGGGGCGGAGATCAAAGTGTGATGAGGCCGGCGTCGAGCATCTTCTGGAGCGAGAGCAGCACGCCGAGCTTGGCGTGGTACCACGTCAGGCCACCCTGATAGTAGACGGCATATGGCTCGCGCACGGGGCCGTCGGCCGAGAGCTCGATGGAGCTGCCCTGCACGAACGCGCCCGCCGCCATGATGACGTCGGAGTCGTAGCCGGGCATCGGCGCGGGGACGGGATCGACGTAGCTGTCGACCGCGGCGGCGGACTGGATGCCCTTGCAGAAGGCGACCATGCCCTCAGGACTACCGAGCTCGACGCACTGGATGATGTCGTGCCGCGCCTCCTTCGAGGACGGAACGACCGTGAAGCCGAGCTTTTCATAGCACGCGGCGACGAACACCGCACCCTTGACCGCGCCGGAAACGACGCTGGGCGCTAAGAAGAAGCCCTGATACAGCGCGGGCATCAGGCCGAGGTTCGCGCCGACCTCCTGCCCAAGTCCGGGCGCGGAGAGGCGGTAGGCGCAGCGGTCGACACACTTCTGTGTGCCGCAGATGTAGCCGCCAATCGGGGCGAGGCCACCGCCGGGGTTCTTGATGAGGCTGCCGACGATCATGTCCGCGCCAAAGTCGCTCGGCTCATTCGCCTCGACAAATTCGCCGTAGCAGTTGTCGACCATCACAACGACGTCGGGGCGGAGCTTTTTGCAGAACGCAATGGCCTCGCCGATGGCGTCGACCGAGATCGTCGGGCGCGGGCAGTAGCCCTTGGAGCGCTGGATGTGGATGAGCTTCGTCTTGCCATTCAGCGCGCGCTCAATGGCAGGAAAGTCAAAGCTGCCGTCCTCCAAAAGGTCGACCTGCGCATAGCTGACGCCATACTCCTTGAGCGAGCACGGGCTTTCGCGAAGGCCGATGACCTCCTCAAGCGTATCATAGGGCTTGCCGGAGATGGCGAGCATCTCGTCGCCCGGCAGCAGGTTGGCGGACAGCGCGATGGCCAGCGCGTGCGTGCCGCAGGTGATCTGCGGGCGGACGAGCGCGGCCTCGGTGTGGAAGGCGCTCGCGTAGACGCGCTCCAAATTGTCGCGGCCCTCGTCGTCATAGCCGTAGCCGGTCGAGGCGGCGAAGTGCGTCGCGTTCACGCGGTTTTTCTGCATCGCGCCGATGACCTTCGTCTGGTTGAGCTCGGCGATCTCGTCGATCTCGGCAAAGCGGGGCTTGAGCTCGTCCAAAACAGCCTCGCCGAATTGAAGCACCTTGTCGCTCACGCCGAGCGATAAATACATTTCCTCTCTGTTCATTTGTCCTCCTCCGGCGTGTCGGGAAATTCGACGCCGTTGCACATTAGAATAAACCGCAGCGGATAGTCGCGGTCCAAATAGTTTTTGCTGTACCATTCGTAGGTCGCGGCGGGCAGGTGCCGCAGTTCAGGCGCTTCCGTGCGGAAAAGCTCGAACGTCTTCTGATCGCCCGAGAGCAGCGCGCCCAAAAGCTCACCCTGTTTTTCTTCATACAGGCGTGCGAAACACGCGTCTATGATGGCCGCGCAGGCGCGCTCGTCGTCCGTGCCGTAGTCCTCGTGGTGCGCGAGCCAGTAGAGAAATTCGCGCGGGTCAAGGTCCAGATGTGTCGTGACCTGTGAGAGCTTGTAGAACGCGGCCTTGTCGCCGCGCTTCAAAATGTCGATGAGATATGCGACGAGCTGCTCGTCAAGCTCGACGCAGTCGCAGAAGACCTCAAACGCGTGCTTGCCCGCGTCGGGATCATGGGCGGTTTCAGCGGCGGGCGGCTTTTCCTCGACTCCCTCCGCTTCTGCCGCGGCGGCGAGCGTTTGCAGCAGCGCGCGGGAGAAGTTCTCCTCGCTGAAACCGTCGAACATCGCCTCGTCAAGCTCGTTGCCTGCGCTTTTGGCGCACAGGCGCACAAAGTCCGGCACGCTCAGGTCTTTCAGCGCGCGTTGCAGCTGCGCGGCGCGCTCCTCCGCGGTGTTGGCGGTGAGCGCGAGCTCCGGCGGCGCGGGCATCGTGCCCTCGCACAGCGCACTCATATAGTGTAAGTAGCGTTCGCACAGTTCCATTGCCGCGCCCCCCTCGGTTCATAATCTTTAATAATCTATCATACGGCGGCAGAAAAAGCAACCGAAAACCGAAGAAAGCCGCTAAATGCGGCTTTCTTCCTGCAATTTCTGCGTCAGCAGCGTGCGATTTTCCTGTAAACGCGCGTCGTCCGGTGCAAGTTCGAGCGCTTTTTCGGCGCTTTTCAGCGCGTTTTCCCACTGCTCGAGGTGGAAATACGCGATGGTCAGCAGATCGTGGGGGAAACTGCTCCACGCGAACGGCTCGCAGATGTATGTGCGCGGGCGCTCGGTGATCGTGAGCGCGCGGTTTACCATAAAAATGACGCCGCACCAGTCCTTTTGCCGGTAGAACAGGTCGGCAAAATCCAGATACGGTTCGCGCAGATGCGGCGCTTCCGCGATGGCGCGGTGCAGCCAGAGCGCGGCCTCGTCCTCGCGCCCCAAATGCCGCAGGCAGCGCGCGATGTAGCGCATCGAGGCGCAGCGCTCGTCGCGCCACATGGCCTGTGGCATCGCAAGGTGCGCCTTTAGAGTCGAGACCGCCTGCGCCCATTCGCCGCGGAACATGTATTCGCGTCCCAGGTAGTGGCGGTTGCGGTCGTTTTGCGGGTCCTCCCGCACGGCGAGCTCCAAAAGCGGTAGATACAGCCCACGCGATTTGCTCGGGTCAGGATGATGGTCGAGCTGCACGCCGTCGGCGTCGACAAAGTGCTCGCCGCCCTCGCCCACGTATTGCAG
>CAVFND010000179.1:0-628 GCA_963623615.1 Oscillibacter sp. ER4
GTCGAATACGGCGCGGATGACGCGCTGCCTGCATTGATCGAAACGGCGCTGATGATCTCCGACGCGACGGACGGCGCGTTCGACCCGACGCTCGCCCCCGTGCTCGACGCCTGGGGCTTTACGAAGGACTCTAGCCGTGTGCCGTCCGCGGACGAGCTCACAGAGCTGTTGAGCCGTACCGGCTGCGGCAAGGTCAGGCTCGAACACACAGCGGCCGGATATGCCGTCACGCTTCTGGACGGCGCGCAGCTCGACCTTGGCGGCATCGCCAAGGGCTACGCGGCGGATGTGCTGCGCACGCAGCTTGAAGAGGAGGGCGTCACATCCGCGGCGCTCGACCTCGGCGGCGATGTGTTCGTGATGGGCCAAAAGACCGATGGCAGCGACTGGCGCATCGCCGTCAAGGACCCCGCGGACACGGAGAGCTACATTGGCGTCGTGTCGGCGGCGGATCAATTCATCGTGACCTCCGGTGTGTACGAGCGCTATTTTGAAGAAAACGGCGTGCGCTACCACCATATCCTCGACCCCAAGACCGGCAGCCCCGCTGAGAGCGGGCTTGTCAGCGTCACCGTGCTGTGCGAAAACGGCGCGTGGGCGGACGCACTCTCGACCGCGTGTTTCGTCC
>CAVFND010000179.1:638-2725 GCA_963623615.1 Oscillibacter sp. ER4
CCGACCAGGGGACGGATTTTGAACTCATTTTAGTCACTGACGATGGACGCGTGCTCTACACCGACGGCCTTGCCGACGCCTTCACGCCGAACGACGAAAGCGGGTACACGTATGAAGCGCTCGCCTAAGCTGAAGCCGACAAAGTGGGACGCGCTCGTCGTGCTCGCGGTGCTGCTGCTCGCGCTCGGACTTGCCGCAAGGCCGTATTTCGCGGCAAAGTCGGCGGGCGAGCTGACGGTCAGCGTCGCCATCGACGGCGAGACCGTCGAGCGCTGCGCGCTCAGCGCTTATGAAGGCGGCACGTATGAAAGCCGCGGCTACACGCTCACTGTCGCTGTGGAGAGCGGCGCGGTGCGCGTGAGTGAAAGCGACTGCCCGAATCAGGACTGCGTCCATTCCGGCACGATCTCGCGCGCGGGACAGAGCATCGTGTGTCTGCCCGCCCGCGTGGCCGTCACGCTCGAGGGCGCGTCGTCCGACTACGATCTGATCGCGGGGTGAGGGCATGAAGATCACGACCAGAGAGCTCACGCTCTGCGCGGTGCTGTCCGCGCTGGCGCTGGCGCTATCTTATATGGAATCGTTTTTTCCGCTTACGCTGCTCGTGCCGCTGCCGGGCGTCAAGCTGGGGCTTGCGAACATCGTCACGCTTTACGCGCTCTATGCCCTCGGCTTTCCGAGCGCGCTTGCCATCCTGCTCGTGCGCTGCACGCTCGGCGCGCTGTTCGCGGGCAACGCCTCGGCGCTTTTATTCTCACTGCTCGGCGGACTGTCGGCGCTTCTGGTGATGGCGCTTTTGAGCAGGGCGAAAAGACTCAGCATTTTTGGCGTCTCCATCGCAGGCGCGGCGGCGCACAACTGCGGGCAGGTCTGCGCCGCGCTCATCACGCTCGGTTCGACCGCGCCGCTCTACTATCTGCCGTTTTTGCTGCTGGTGTCGCTCTTCACGGGCGCGCTCAGCGGCCTCATCACTGCATTCTTGTTCCGCGCGATGGCGCACACACCCTACGGAACGAAGGGAGAAAATCAACATGGATAAAAAGGACGAGATCATCCTCCAGCAGCTCGACGTCATCCGCACGATGACGCAGAACAACTTAAACCGCATGAGCAGCGACTTCTGGGGCGCGCCGCTGACACCGGACGCGCTGAAATCCGCCGCCCCGAAACAGGACGTGCCCAAAGCGAACGCGCCAAAGAGCGCGGACGGCGCAAAGCCGAATAAGTCCGCCGTCTCCACCGGCGCGGACGAGAAAAAAGAGGAGGAAGCGCCGCTTCCCCCGCCCGAAAAGATCGAGGACCTCAAGAAAGAGCTCGACAGCTATATCGGCCTTGGCGAGGTCAAGCGCGAGGTCAATAATCTCATCAACATGGCGACCGTCTTCAAGCGGCGCGAGGAGGCGGGGCTGCCGAACGCGGACTTCTCGCTTCACATGGTGTTCACCGGCAACCCCGGCACGGGCAAGACGATGATAGCGCGTCTGATGGCGCGCGTCTACCGTTCGCTTGGGATTTTATCGAAGGGCCAGCTCGTCGAGGTCGACCGCAGCGGGCTCGTCGCGGGCTACGTCGGACAGACGGCCATCAAGACGAGCAAGGTCGCCGAAAAGGCGTTCGGCGGCGTGCTGTTCATCGACGAGGCTTACGCGCTCAACGGCAAGGGCGACAACGACTTCGGTCAGGAGGCCATCGACACGCTGCTCAAGGCGATGGAGGACCACCGAGACGACCTCGTCGTGATCGTCGCGGGCTATGACGGCCTGATGGAGAAATTCATCCACTCGAACCCCGGTCTTGAATCCCGCTTCAACCGCTACCTGCACTTTGACGACTATACGCTCGACGAAATGCTCGAAATTTTCAAGATGCAGTGCCGCAAGTCGCAGTATACCCTCTCTCCCGACGCCGAACAGGACGTCAAGGACTTCCTCTATGACGAGAACGCCGACGGCATCACGTTCGGCAACGCGCGCGGCGTGCGCAACCTCTTCGAGCAGATCCTGACCGCGCAGGCCAACCGCCTTGCCAAGATGGAGAGCTTTACGAAGGACGATCTGATGACCCTCACGCGCGACGACGTTCTCCAC
>CAVFND010000179.1:2735-4082 GCA_963623615.1 Oscillibacter sp. ER4
AAGAATTTTAATCATAAATCGCCGCGACATGCGCGTGGCGATTTATTCTTCTCGTCGCAGCCGCCCTATGGACGGCAAGGCACGAAGCGAAGTGCAGCTCTTCAAATAAAAAGAAAAGGGATGCATCGCATCCCTTTTCTTTTTATTTGTCGATATTTGCCATGTGCTCCACCAGCCGCACGACCATGTTGGAGTAACCCCACTCATTGTCGTACCAGGAGATCAGCTTGACGAAGTTGTCGTCGAGCATGATGCCGGCAGACTCGTCGAAGATGCTCGGGTGCGGGTTGCCGACAAGGTCCTGCGAGACGATCTGGTCGCGCGTGTAGGAGAGGATGCCTTTGAGAGAGCCTTCGCTCGCGGCGTGGATGGCGTCGCAGATTTCCGCATAAGTAGCGGGCTTTTTGAGGCGTGCGGTCAGGTCAACGACGGAGACGTCCGCCGTGGGCACGCGGAAGCTCATGCCGGTCATCTTGCCCTTGAGCTCGGGGATGACCTTGCCGACGGCCTTGGCAGCACCCGTGGAGGACGGGATGATGTTGTTGAAGACCGAGCGGCCCGTGCGCCAGTCGCTGCCGCCGCGGCCATCGACCGTCTTCTGCTTGGATGTGGAGGCGTGGATCGTGGACATGAGCGCCTGCTCGATGCCGAACGCGTCGTTGATGACCTTGGCAAGGGGCGCTAAGCAGTTGGTGGTGCAGGAGGCGTTGGAGACGACCTTCATGTCGGGGCGCAGCAGCTCATGGTTGACACCCATAACGAACGTGGGGGTTACATCGTCCTTGGCGGGCGCGGTCAGAACGACCTTCTTCGCGCCGCCGGCGAAGTGGGCGGAGGCCTTCGCGGTGGTGTTGTAAACGCCGGTGGACTCGACGATGTATTCCGCGCCGCAGCTGGCCCAATTGATCTGGGAGGCGTCGGACTCGCTGAAGATGTGGATCTTGTGACCGTTCAGGATGAGGTTTTCCTCATCGCGCTCGACCGTGCCGTTGAACTGGCGGAACACGGAGTCGTACTTGACAAGATAGACCATATAGTCGAGATCTGCCTTGCGCAGGTTGATGCCGCAGATGTCAAACTGCTCCGGACGCTCAGACATAATGCGCAGCACGACACGACCGATGCGGCCGAAGCCGTTGATGCCCACTTTGATAGCCATAATGATAATCCTCCACAGAAAATGTGATCATATTTTTCGGAGCTCGCGCCCCGTCATTGCAGATTCATTATATCATGGAGTATTTTTTTGTCTTCCCCTTTTCGGGAAAAAGGTAGCTGAACTTTGTTGTACAAATGTGTGCAAAATATCCAAAAACAGCGAAAAACATTTGTCTAACTTCTCCAAAT
>CAVFND010000180.1:0-4082 GCA_963623615.1 Oscillibacter sp. ER4
CCGTTCAGCACCACCGGTTCCCCCTCTGACGGGGCCGGTTGGGGCGCGGGTTCCTCCTGTTCCTCCTGCGCTTCCTTTTCTTCTTCCGGTTTCGCCTCCGGCTGTTCAGGCTGCTGCTCAGGCTGTTCCGGATCAACCTCCGGTTTTACTTCCTCCTGCTGCTGCTCCTGCGGCTCTGCCGGTGCCGCGCCGCTGTCCTCCGTGGCGAAGGTCGCCACCGGCAGCAGGCTCAGCGCCAGCGTCAACACCAGCGCAATGGCCAATAGTCGTTTTTTCATGTACCTTTGTCCTTTCTTCTTGTCCTGTCGTCGTTTCCTCGTCCTCTATTCTTCTGTCCCTTGCGGGGAGAATTCGGGTGATACCGCCGGTGCTGCACATACTGGTGTATGCACCATTGGTACACACACCAAGGATACCATAGACGGCCGGAAAAAGCAAGCCGTATTTTCCCTTTTCCGGGAAATAGGCGGGGCGGGGTGCATAAGAAACGGAATATGCAGAATATTCTGCATAAAACCAGTTGCGAAACGGTGGAAGATGTGGTATGATATGAAATTACTGAACAGCGGCGCAGTATCCTAGTCAGATCTGCCGTCTCCTAAGAAGGGCCTAAAAATCCTTTAAAGGGCACAACTGTGAAGCCTTTGGTGCCTGCTTCTTACGCCCAGTTTGGGGTGGGTGCTGAAGGGAGGCAAAAGCGAAAGCTGCGCCTGCGGACTCCGGGCGACCCCTAATGGCATGGGGGAACCGACCCTGTTTCTGCGGAGACTCGTTGCTGTGCCGGAGCGGACTCCCGGTTTCGGGTATCGACTTCGGTACGGGACGGGATATGAACCTGCATTGCGGTGCTACCCGGCCTTTGTGCCGCGAACGCTGTGTGCAGCGTAGCCTGCCTTGCGTGGGGAATTCGGATAGGAGAACAACGTACAGACTCCGGCCAAGAGCGAGGTACGATCGCTCCTTGAAATTTTTCCTGCAAAAGAGGATAAGAAACGGCGTGACTCCGGGGTGGAAATCACCTAGGCTGTCGCAAGGGCAGCGAAAGGGTTACAGTGCGGACTAAGTGGCAATCGGGTACCTCGTCTGGTGACAACGGGGTGCAGCGCCTAAGGGGGAACCGCCTCCATCGGCAACGAGAGGTGCGCTGCGGGGAAAGCCAACCCGACCTATGCCGCAGGATTACCTTTTGCTGCTGCCGCTGATTAGCATGATTATGAAATAACTGTGGAGAAAAAGACCTTGGAAAACGAAGAAGACCGAAAGCAGAAGAAAACGGAAAAAACGCCCAGCCACGCGCGCTGGGTCATCCGTGTGTTTTTGATCGCTGTGGCGCTTTCCGCCGCGATGAGCCTGTGCTCGGGTGCGGTGCTTGAAGATGCGGGCTATGTGACCGCAACGCTGATCCTGGCGCTTTTTATCGCGCTGGGCATTCTGTTCGACATCATCGGCGTCGCCGTGACGGCGGCGAACCCCAAGCCGTTCAACTCGATGGCCGCGCACCGCGTCAAGGGCGCGAAGGAGGCGCTGTACCTTATCCGCAATGCGGAAAAGGTCGCCTCGTTCTGCAACGACGTGGTCGGCGACATCTGCGGGATCGTCAGCGGCTCGACCGCGACGGTCATCGTCGTGCTGCTGCAAAACAGCTTCGGCTGGCGCAGCATCGTCGTGTCTACCGTGGTGACGGCGCTGATCTCCGGCTTGACGATCGGCGGCAAGGCCATCGGCAAAAAGGTCGCCATGAAAAAGAGCAAGGATGTCATCTACTTGACGGCAAAGGTGCTGTCGGTGCTGCATCTTGTCAGATGAAGAAGGAAACCGTATTGATTCTTGAAACCATTCATGATCCCCGCGACATCAAGTCCCTGAACGACTCGCAAACGCAGCTTTTATGTACGGAGCTGCGTGAATTTTTGCTGAAAAACGTGTCGAAAACAGGCGGGCATCTGGCCTCGAACCTCGGCGCGGTCGAGCTGACGGTGGCCATCCACCGCGTGTTCGACACGTCGCGCGACCGGCTGGTGTTCGACGTGGGGCATCAGTGCTACACCCATAAAATTTTGACCGGCCGGCGCGAGCAGTTTTCGTCTCTGCGCCAGTACGGCGGCCTCTCGGGCTTTCCCAAGCCGCGCGAGAGCGGGCATGACGCCTTCATCGCGGGACATGCCTCCAACTCCGTCTCTGTCGCGCTCGGCATGGCGCGGGCGAGGACGCTGCAGCATCAGGATTATTCCGTGCTGGCGCTGATCGGCGACGGCGCGCTCTCCGGCGGCCTTGCTTACGAGGGGCTGAACAACGCGGGCTCGTCCGGCGAGCCGCTCATCGTGATCCTGAACGACAACGGTATGTCGATCGACGGCAATGTTGGCGCGGTGAGCGAGCATTTGGGCCTTCTGCGCTCGAAGCCTGCGTACTATGAATTCAAAAAAGCCTATCGCGACCTGCTCGACCGCAACGCGGTCGGCCGCGCGGTATATGACTTTAACCATCATCTGAAAACGAACGTCAAAAAGGCGCTGCTGCCGAATTCGACGATGTTCGAGGACATGGGCTTTACCTACCTCGGCCCCGTGAACGGGCATGACGTGGGGCAGCTCACGAACACGCTCAAATGGGCGAAGGGGTTGAACTGTCCGGTGCTCGTGCATGTGCACACGAAAAAAGGCAAGGGCTATCCGCCCGCCGAGCGCGAGCCGGAGCGCTATCACGGCGTCGGCAAATTCGACCTGCGGATGGGCGTGCCGCGCGAGCACAAGCAGGATTTTTCGGCGGTATTCGGCGACGAGCTCTGCAAGCTCGCGAAAAATGACGAAACGATCTGCGCCATCACCGCCGCGATGCGCGACGGCACGGGCCTGCACGATTTTTCCGAGCAGTACCCCGAGCGCTTTTTTGACGTCGGCATCGCCGAGGGCCATGCTGTGGCGATGGCTGCGGGCATGGCGAAGCAGGGGCTCACGCCGGTCGTGGCGATCTATTCGAGCTTTTTGCAGCGTGCTTACGACCAGCTGATCCACGATACGGCGCTCTCTGATCTGCACGTTGTCTTCGCGGTCGACCGCGCTGGCATGGTCGGTGCGGACGGGGAGACGCATCACGGCATCTTTGACGCGACGTTCCTGTCGGAAATTCCGAATATGACGGTGCTTTGCCCGTCGAATTTTGCAGAGCTCCGCACGATGCTCGACCGCGCGGTGAACGAGATCAAAGGCCCTGTCGCCATTCGCTATCCGCGCGGCGGCGAGGGAGATTATAAGGAAGACAGTGGGCGGCAGAACCTTGTCGTGCTGCGCGAGGGGGGGGACATCACCCTCTGCGCCTACGGCACGATGATCAACAATGTGCTCGGCGCGGCAGAAATTCTGTACAAGCAGGGCATCGAGGCACGCGTCGTGAAGATCAACGCGATCTCGCCGCTCTATGACCGCGACATGCGCGAGATCATCGGCAAGACGAAGGCGATGCTGGTCGCGGAGGAGTGCGCGGGCGTCGGCTGCATGGGTCAGCGCATGGCGGCGATCCTGGGCTGGAACAAAATTTCGCCCGAGCGGCTGGAGCTGTGCAACCTCGGCAAGGTGTTCCCCGCGCAGGGAACGGTGGAGGAGCTGTACCGCGAATTCGGGTTGGATGCGGAGTCGCTGGCAAAAAAGGCTGCGGAGGTGCTGCAATGAGCAATAAAACAAGACTGGACGTGCTGCTCGTTGAACGTGGGCTGGAACAGACCCGCCAGCGCGCGCAGGCGATGATCATGAGCGGGCTCGTCTTTGTGGACGGGCAGCGCGTGGACAAGGCGGGCACCGCCGTGCCGAATGACGCACAGATCGAGGTGCGCGGCAACACGCTCCGTTACGTGAGCCGCGGCGGCCTCAAGCTCGAAAAGGCGATGACGACGTTCGGCCTCAAACTGGACGGTTGCATCTGCGCTGATATCGGCGCGTCGACCGGCGGCTTTACCGACTGCATGCTGCAAAACGGCGCGACAAAGGTCTACGCCGTCGACGTCGGCTACGGCCAGCTCGACTGGAAGCTCCGCTCCGACGAGCGCGTCGTGTGCATGGAGCGCACGAACGCGCGCTATCTCAACC
>CAVFND010000181.1:0-3685 GCA_963623615.1 Oscillibacter sp. ER4
TTGTATCGACTTCAAGAAAGGCACGCTCAAGATTTGCAAGCAGTTACAGAAGCGCCCCGTCGAGGCTGGCGGCTTCCAGTTTGCCGCCCTCAAAAACGACAAGACACGCATCCTGCGCCCCGCCCCCTTCGTCATGGATATGCTGCGCGCCGTTCGCTCCAAGCAGGCACAAAGGCGTTTACAGGCCGGTGATCTGTGGCAGGACTGGATAGGCCCCGCCAAGCAGTACGCCGCCTGTCGGCTCGTTTTCACGAACTTGCTCGGCGACCACCTGCACCCGCAGCGTCTTTATGCCCATCACAAGAAGATCGCAGCCAAAGCAGGCGCACCGGACGCCCGTGTGCATGATCTGCGCCACACCTTCGCCGTGCTCTCCCTGCAAAACGGCGACGACGTGAAGACCGTACAAGAAAATCTCGGCCACGCGACCGCCGCTTTTACGTTGGACGTTTACGGCCACGTCTCAGAGCGCATGAAAGAGGACAGCGCCGCCCGGATGCAGGGCTATTTCGAAAATCTCAAAAAGGCATGAAAAAACTCCGTCGATCTCATCATCGGCGGAGCTTTTTTGTCCCCATTAAGGGGTAAAACTTTCAATTGGGGTAAACTTAGGGGTAAAACGTATTCTGTGAAAACGCAAATGCAACTTTCCAGTGCCAAAAGCGTCCAAATCATGTAGCAAAAAGAAAGAACCGCAACTTCTCAGTCACGGTTCTTTGGCAGCGGGAGAAGGATTCGAACCCTCACATACGGAGTCAGAGTCCGCTGTGCTACCATTACACAATCCCGCTATATTGTGCTGTCCGCTGTGCTGTGTCGTTCAGCGAACAAATGTTATTATAGCAGGAACTTTGCATTTGTCAACAGGAAATTTTCTAAAAAATCAAAAAAATCAAAATTTGGAAAATTTCTGTCTCTTCTGTCTCTTCCCCACTTTCCCGTCACATCCAGATGGCGAACAGGCGCAGCAGCGGCTCGAACACACGGCGCAGGGCGCTGCGCTTCGCCCACTCCTCCTTTGTAACAAGACGGCTCTGGTCGACGATCGTGTCCATATCCTCGAGCAGTGATTCGATCATCGGCGCGCCGTAGACCATCACGCCGCACTCGTAGTCGAGCTCAAAGCTGCGGTAGTCCATATTCACCGAGCCGACAAAGGCCGCCTCGCGGTCAACCATGACCGTTTTCCCATGCAGAAAGCCAGGGGTATAGCGGTATACCTTTACGCCGTGCGCGATCAATTCGCCGAAGTACGACTCCGCCACGCAGTCGGCGTACCAGTGGTCGTGCTTGCCCGGCAGCATCAATCTGACGTCCACGCCGCCGTCGCCCGCGATGCACAGCGCGCGCATCACGCTCCCGTCGGGGATGAAGTACGGCGTCGTGATATAGAGGAAGCGGCGCGCACTGGAGATCATCTGCAAGTAGACGTCCTCCGCCGGATTGTCGGGGTTGTTCTGCGGTCCGTCGGTGAACGGCTGGCAGAAGCCCTCGCTCTTGACCGGCGTGTGCGGGCGGTAATAGTCATGCTCGTTGTGCATGACGCCGCCGCTGTTGACGCACATGCGAAGGAAGCTCGCCGTCAGGCCCCAGGCACCCTCGCCCTCCATGCGGACGCCGCTGTCCTTCCAGTAGCCGAAGCGCTCGATGATGTTCGCATACTCGTCGGCGATGTTCACGCCGCCGGTGTAGGCAATGTCGCCGTCGATGCAGGCGATCTTGCGGTGATCGCGGTAGTTGAAGTAGAGGCGGTTCACGTACTCATGCACGGGGTTGAAGATGAACACCTCGACGCCCGCGTCGCGCAGACGGTCGATCGTTTCGCCGCGGAAGCGCTTGATGTTGCCGAAGTCGTCGAAGATGATCTTGACTTCGACCCCCTCGCGCGCTTTGGTGCAGAGGATCTCTTCAAGCTCTCCCCAGAGCTTGCCCTCGGCCAGAATGAAGTATTCGAGGAAGATGAATCGCTCGGCCTTGGCCGCGCGGTCGATGAGGTCGCGCAGCAAAACCGCGCCTTCGGGCAGGTACGTGACGGAGGTGTTCTGATAGAGATGGAAGTCGCGGCGGCAGAGGAAATTCGCCGTGCGCGACCATGCGGGCAGCTGTCTCGTGAGCTTGTCGGCGGCGAGCTCGCTGCGATTGCGCACGCTCTCCGGCTCATCGGGAACGCGCTTGGTATTTTGCGGCAGGTGGCGCTTCTGCGCCGCGCCGCCCCATAGGAACCAGAGGATCATCCCCACCGGCGGAGCCAGCAAAAGCAGGATGAACCAGATGAGCTTGTAAGAAAGCTCACCTGGTTCATTGTAGATATGCACCGCGAGGAACAGCGCGCCGGCCTGCACAACACCGTAGGCCAGCGCCAGATACTCCTGCATAAAGCAGGAGATGGCAACGACAAGGCCGATCTGCACCGCAAGCAGGACGACCACCAGCATGATCCGCAGCGCCGCAGAAATGCGCCGCTCGCCCTTTTGCTGAATCTGGAATCCCTTCATTGCAGTATCAGTCCCCTCCTGTTGGCTGTTCCCTGTTTTTGAATCAGTTTTTCTCGTAGCGCTCGTTCTTCTCGTTCAGAAGCTCAGTCTTGATGTCGTAGAGCTTCTGCGAGAGGTCCACATAATAGTTATGCGGGTTATCAAAGCGCTTGACCTCGTCCCAGAGGGTGTCGACCTGCTCGGCGCAGTACTTTTTGATCTCTTCGATACCCGGGCGCTTGTAGACGAGCTTGCCCTTGAGATAGATGGGTACGAGCAGCTCGCGCGCTTCGAAGTGATAGACCTTCTTGCGCTTCCACGTGGCGTCGGGGTCGAAAATTTCGATATTTTGGCTGTCGTCCACCGTCTCGTCGTAAACCGTCAGATAGTCGGCGATGGCCTTGCCGGTGTCGCGGCCGTAGAAACGATAGAGCTTCTTGAAGTGCGGCGTCGTGATCTTGCCGACGTTCTCGCTGATCTTGATCTTGGGAATGACGTTGCCGTCCTTGTCCTCCACCGCGACGAGCTTATAGACGCAGCCGAAGACAGGCTCGCTCTTGGCGGTGATGAGGCGCTCGCCGACGCCGAAGGCGTCGATCTTCGCATCCTGCATCCAGAGGTCCTGAATAAGGTACTCGTCGAGCGAGTTCGAAACGGTGATGGTGCACTCCGTCCAGCCCGCGTCGTCGAGCATCTTGCGCGCCTTGCGGGAAAGATAGGCGATATCGCCGCTGTCCAGGCGGATGCCGCACTTTTTGATGCCGAGCGGCTTTAGAATGTCGTTGAACGCCTTGATGGCGTTCGGAATACCGGACTTTAAGGTATTATAGGTGTCGACGAGCAGGACGGCGTTCTGCGGATAGTATTTGCAGTAGGTCGCAAACGCATCATATTCCGTGTCGAACATCTGCACCCAGGCGTGGGCCATCGTGCCGAGCGCGGGCGTGCCATAGAGCTGGTCGGAAATGGTGCAGGCAGTGCCGCAGCAGCCAGCGATATAGGCAGCACGAGCGCCGTCGATGGCGGCGGCAGAGCCCTGCGCGCGGCGGGAACCAAACTCCATCACGGCGCGGCCCTTGGCGGCGCGGACGATGCGGTTGGCCTTGGTCGCGATCAAACTCTGGTGGTTCACCGTCAGCAGCGCAAACGTTTCAAGCAGCTGCGCCTCGATCGCGGGCGCGCGCACGACGACCATCGGCTCTTTAGGGAAC
>CAVFND010000181.1:3695-4078 GCA_963623615.1 Oscillibacter sp. ER4
GGCGTACCCTCGGGCACGGCGTAAATGTCGCCGCTGAAGTGGAAATTTTTAAGATAGTCGAGGAATTCTTCGCAGAAAATGCCCCTCCCACGCAGGTAGTCGATATCCTGCTGGTCGAAGTGCAGGTCCTCGATATAGTCGATCAGCTGGTCGAGGCCGGCGGCAATGGCGTAACCGCCGCCGTCCGGCACCGAGCGGAAATAAACGTCAAAATAGGTAATGCGATCCTGGAACCCTGCTTTCAAGTAACCATTGCCCATGGTCAACTCGTAAAAGTCGCAGAGCATGGTCATGTTGAGCTTCTGATCCGTCTTCATATTCACCTCATAGTGTCACTGCGCGGACTGTACCGCGCCTTGTAATACATGCATTATATCCTGCAT
>CAVFND010000182.1:0-4042 GCA_963623615.1 Oscillibacter sp. ER4
GTAATCGGCAAGCGCCGCAGCTCTTTGAGCTGCTCGCTTGCAATGTGAAATTTTCTCTGGGAGAGTGTAGGAGAGGGGTGCCTCTTTTCCAAAAAGAGACACCCCTCCCCTTATTTCGCTGCCGCAGGGACTGCGGCATTCCTCCGTGAACCACGGAATGTTAGTGAATATTTAAAACGCCGTCGTCCCTCTGGAAGAGAACAAAATAATCCTGCACGCGCTCGAACGGCGCGTTATAGAGGAGGGGGTTATTGACGTTGAAGTCCTGATACTCGCGTGCGGTCTTCACGGGATACTGGAAGCGGCCGTTCTGGTGGACATAATAGAATAGTCCCTCGAATTTGGTGAACTGGTTGATGCTGTTGGAGAGGGTGCAGGCGACATAGCCGCGCTGGTTCGTGCCATCGTTCGGGAAAGAAGCGTCGGTGCAGTAGAGCTGCCGGAAGCCATTATGGTACCAGCTGCCGAAGGTGACCTGATTGGTGCCGGGATCAAGGTAGGGAGCGGTGTAGGTCGTGCCGTCTGTGTCGTCATAGAGTACCCGGCCGGAGAACTCTTTGGTGATCCAGAAGTTGCTGTCGTGGTTAGGCTCAAACGCAAGGCTCTCCGTGCCGTAAAAGCGCACGACTTCATCCCAGCGGAAATGACAGGCGACGAACAGCCGGTCAAAGGGCCGCTGGACGGCAACGACGGTCAGGTGAAAGGCATCATTTGTCTGCGGCTTATTGGAGTAGTTTCTATAAGCGCTGCCTGTGCACTCCTTGATGACCACGCGCTCGGCGCGGAGGCAGGTGAGAAGGTCCTCGTCGGAAAGGTCGTTGAGCTCGGATTCTGGATAGCCGAGGGCGAGAAGCCTTTCATAGGTTTCGATCACCTGCGCGTCGGTGTCGGTCTCTTTGAGCGTCCGGTCCATGCGGTAGGAGCCGAAAAACAGAAAGCCGCAGGCAATGACGACGGCGAGGACGGCGAGCAGCGAGCCGACGAGCTTGGGGTTCGAGAAGCAATCCTTGACCGGCTCGATGGTGCAGCCCTGCGCACGGCCATCGACTTTGCGAGCTTGTTGAGGCGGACGATCAGGTAGAAGTACCAGACGACAAGTGCGACGAGCAGCAGGGAGACTGGGGTGAGCAGTGACGCCGCGGTGTAGATCAGAATGTACCAGAGCAGCAGAGCGCCCGCGGCGGGAGCGGCGGGCGTCGCCACATCCGCGTCACGCTGCATATCGAGCAGGCCTGCCAGAGGCAGAAGAGCAGCACGAGCAGCACGACGGCGGTGCCGAAGGACCATATCTGCCGCGGCGGTCTCGCGGCAGACGGCGGCGTCCTGCCCAAATTCGACAAAGAGAAGCAGTACGCGAAGGCAAGCGCAGGTGAAGCCCTCGCGCAGGGAGCCGTTGATCCGCCGCAGGGCGCGGAAGCCGACGAGCAGGCAGAGCGTGCCGATCAGCGGCAGCAGCGCGTCGAGGTTCCAGAAGTTCAGCGTCACGCCGGTGACGGCGAGGCCGCCGGCGATCAGGCTTATCGCGCGGCAGAAGGGGGAATCGCTCGTGTCGGGCGTCTCCGCTTCGGGCGCAGAGAGTGCGTCGGCCATCTCCTGCAAGGGCGTGATGGCTTCGGACGGTTCCTCCTGTGCGGGAGGATCGGTGGGCGGCTCGGGCGGGGGAGTTTGCGGCAGATCAGGAAAAACTTGGTCGGTCATGCGAATTCCTCCTTGATGTTATGTTAACGGAATCACGAGATCGAGACGACGAGCCGCCAGACAGGCACGGCCAAATAATAGCCAAGGACAGCGGAAGCGAGATTGGCGGTGATCGCATAGGCCGCGGCGCGGCCCTTGCTGTGGACGGTGAGAAGGCCGCGACCGACGTAGAGATACAGCTCGACGAGCAGAATGACGAGTTCCGCCGGAAGCAGAAAGAAAAAGAGATACCAGGCGCTCACGCCGCTGTGTGCGGTGACAGATACAGATGCGACAGCTAAAAAGCCCTGTGTTAGAACGTTGACAAGCAGAAACGGTTTCCAATTTTTCTTCCATGAATAGCGGAACAGAAGCAGCAGCGCACCCTCAATGAGAAGCGTCGGTACGAGTGTCGCAAGGAATTGCAGCAGATAGCCGGTGACGGTCGAGGGGACGGTGACGGTGGTGCTTTCTGTATCGTCCGCCCAGTGAACAGTCACGCTCGATTGCAGTACCTTGCGTTCGAGCGTGTCAGAGATCCAGACCTTGCCGGACTCGGTGACGAGGATGATGCGGTAGGTGCTCGGTACGCCGACGTAGCCGAACCGGTGCAGTGCATTGCCGGAGGTGTCGGTCCCCCTGGAAAAGAGATGGCTGAAGATCGGCGCGCCGAAGGTCCCCTGTGCCGTGCAGGCGTGCCATCCGGCGGGAATGTTGTCGAGCAGCAGGGCGAGGAGATCTTCGTTGAGCGGGACGGTGGTCTCGCTGCCGTCACTGTTCGTGATGACGGTGCTCCGTTTCAGGCGGCTGTTGCCCTCGCTCGCGTCCCAGTTGCCCTCGGCGAGCAGGTCGAGGTAGTAGGGCTCCTGCGGCGCGTCTTTGACGCGCACAATGAGTTGGGGCTTCGGCCCGCTGTCGGCAAAGGCAAAGGTCGTGAGTGCGAGAGACGCGAGGAGTGCGCAAACGAGCGCGCAAAGAGACTTTCGTTTCATCCAAATTTCCTCCTTTTTGTGTAGGGTGTTCCATCTTCCAATCATATAGACGCAAAAAATAACAAAAAAGTTCACGCTTTTGCAAATTTTATCATAAAATGCCGCGTCGTAGGAAAAAGCTTTGGGCAGGGCGTTGTACTTTTTCCGCATTCTGTTACAATAGGGAAGAAAAAGAAGCACATTGGGGGAAACGAACATGAAATGGTATGCGATCGGCAAGACGCTGACGCCGCTGGACCGCGCGCCGGAGAGCGGCGCGGCGGTGGTGCTGCTGAATTCGGACGAGCTGGCGCACGAAACGGCACTGCCGGGGCTCGACGCGGTGCTACATCACACGCCGAGCGCGCGGGACGCGCACGTCTGCAAGGCGGAGGTGCGCTCCAACTGCCTGAGCGGAACGCTTGCGCTGCCGCGCGGCCGCAGGGACGGCACACGCCTTTGCTGCGGCTATCTCGTGACGAAGGACTGCGTGGTACTGGTGGACGACGGAGAGATGGCTGAGCCTTATTTAAAGCGTATTATCAAGGAAAAACGCCTGACAGAAAACAGCGCCGGGCGCTTCCTCTACGACTTCTTTGAGCTGCTGATCGCCAAGGACCTGCACCGCCTCGAGGAGATCGAGGACCGCGCGACGGCGCTGGAGGACCGCGTGCTCGCGGGCGAGCTGGAGGAGTTCAGCACCCCGATAAGCGAGCTGCGCAAGGAGACGATGGCCTGGTACCGCTATTACTCCCAGCTCGACGACGTGGCGTGCGAGCTGCGGGAAAACGAGAACGGCTACTTTTCGGACGAGGAGTGCGGACTGTTCCGATTGTTTGAAGAGCGCGTCATCCGCCTGCGCGAGGAATCGCAGCTGCTGCGCGAATACTGCACGCAGATCCAGTCGCTCTTCCAGTCGGAGATCGACATTCGGCAGAACCGCATCATGCAGATCCTGACTATCGTGACGACGATCTTCCTGCCGCTGACGCTGCTGGTCGGCTGGTACGGCATGAACTTTTCCGGCATGCCGGAGCTGCATTGGAAGTACGGCTACCCTGCGATCATCCTTGTGAGCGTCGCCGTCGTGGTGCTGAGCCTGTGGGTGTGCAAAAAGAAGAAATTCTGGTAAGAAAAAAGGAACGGCGCGAGCCGTTCCTTTTTTTATTGGTATCAGAGGTCACTTCTTGTCGAAGTAGTAGTCGCGGAAGTTGTGGTACTGCGCGGCGTAATAGCGCAGCAGGCGGTAGAGACGCGCAAGCGGCAGGTCGCCTTTGCAGAAGAGCGTGTGCGTGCCCTTGAACTGCTTGAGCTCTTCGGAGAGGTCCTTGTCCTTGACGTAGCGGCGCAGAATGCCGGTCGGCACGTTCTGCCAGAGGGCGACGGTGTGGTTG
>CAVFND010000183.1:0-4033 GCA_963623615.1 Oscillibacter sp. ER4
ATTTTCTCATGCAAGAACACGGTATATAGCATTGTTAGTCATTGCTGAACACAAAATGTTGCGCTTCGTTTTTGCGAATCCTGCGTTTTGCTCATCCCTATAGACGTAAAAGAGAACCCGTTTTCTCACTTTTTCGAGGAAAAAACGAAAATTCGACAGGTTAATCAAATGCGATGGTTGTGTTATGTGTAAAAGGTCAAATGCATGATCGGAGTAAAAGCAAAAAATAGTATCCGTCAGGCAGCAAAAAGACCTCTGCACGGAATCCTGTGCAGAGGCCCTATTCGGTTAAGCCTTGTTTTACAGATGCAGCACGCGCTCTTTGATCTCCTGCGTGCGGCCCTGGTTCCAGAACTGGGTGCCGATGTAGCCGCAGGTGCGGCGGGCGACGTTCATCTTGTCCTGATCGGTGTTGCCGCACTTCGGGCAGCGCCAGATGAGCTTGCCGCCCTCCTCGACGATGTCGATCTCGCCGTCCCAGCCGCAGACCTGACAGTAGTCGCTCTTCGTGTTGAGCTCGGCGTAGATGATGTTGTCGTAGATGAACTTCATCACCTGCAGGACCGCCTCAAGGTTCTGCTGCATGTTGGGCACTTCGACATAGCTGATCGCGCCGCCGGGGGAGAGGTGCTGGAACTGCGCCTCGAACTTGAGCTTGGTGAACGCGTCGATATGCTCGGTGACGTGGACGTGGTAGGAGTTCGTGATGTAACCCTTGTCCGTCACGCCGGGGATGATGCCGAAGCGCTTTTGCAGGCACTTGGCGAACTTGTAGGTCGTGGACTCGAGCGGTGTGCCGTAGAGGGAGTAGTCGATGTTCTCGGCCTTCTTCCACTCACTGCACTTGTCGTTCATCTTCTGCATGATGGAGAGGGCGAACGGCGTGGCGCTGGGGTCGGTGTGGCTCTTGCCGGTCATGTACTTGACGCACTCGTAAAGGCCCGCGTAGCCGAGCGAGATCGTGGAATAGCCGTCGTAGAGGAGCTTGTCGATCGGCTCGCCCTTTTTGAGTCTCGCGCATGCGCCGTACTGCCAGAGGATGGGGGCCGCGTCGGAGAGCGTACCCTTCAGACGGTCGTGGCGGCAGCGTAGCGCGCGGTGGCAGAGCTCAAGGCGCTCTTCAAAGATCGTCCAGAACTTTTCAATGTTGCCGCCGGAGGAGAGTGCCACATCGGGCAGGTTGATGGTGACAACGCCCTGATTGAAGCGGCCGTAATACTTGTGCTTGCCGGAGACATAGTTGCCGGCGTTTGCGATGTTGCCGACGCCTGCGTCGGTGAAGCGGTCGGGCGTCAGGAAGCTGCGGCAGCCCATGCAGGGGTACACATCGCCCTTGAGCTCGAGCATCTTCTTCTCGCTGATGTAGTCGGGCACCATGCGGCGCGCCGTGCACTTGGCGGCGAGCTGCGTGAGGTAATAGTACGGCGAATCGTCGTGAATGTTGTCCTCTTCGAGCACATAGATGAGCTTGGGGAAGGCGGGCGTGACCCACACGCCCTGCTCATTCTTGACGCCCTGATAGCGCTGCTCGAGCATTTCTTCGATGATGACGGCAAGGTCGCGCTTTTCCTGCTCGCTTCTCGCCTCGTTGAGGTACATGAAAACGGTGATGAACGGCGCCTGACCGTTTGTGGTCAAAAGCGTCACGACCTGATACTGGATGGTCTGCACGCCGCGGCGGATCTCCTCGCGCAGGCGCTTTTCGACGATCTCGGTGATCTTGTCCTCCGTCGGCTCGACGCCGAGGGCCTCGACCTCGGCGAGCACCTGCTTTCTGATCTTCTGGCGCGACACGTCGACAAAGGGCGCAAGATGTGTCAGCGAGATGGACTGGCCGCCGTACTGGTTCGAGGCGACCTGCGCGACGATCTGCGTCGCGATGTTGCACGCGGTCGCGAACGAATGCGGGCGCTCGATGAGAGTTCCCGTGATGACCGTGCCGTTTTGCAGCATGTCCTCTAAGTTCACGAGGTCGCAGTTGTGCATGTGCTGGGCGTAGTAATCCGTGTCGTGGAAGTGGATGATGCCCTCTTCATGCGCCTTGACAATATCCTCGGGCAGGAGGAGGCGGTTCGTCAGATCGCGGCTCACCTCACCCGCCATGTAGTCGCGCTGGGTGGAGTTGACGACTGGGTTCTTGTTGGAATTCTCCTGCTTGGCCTCTTCGTTGTTGCACTCGATGAGCGAGAGAATCTTGTCGTCCGTCGTGTTGCTCCTGCGCACGAGCGAGCGGTTGTAGCGGTAGGTGATGTAGCGCTTGGCGACCTCGAACGCGCCGTGCGCCATGATCTGGTGCTCGACAAAGTCCTGGATCTCCTCGACCGTGGGCGCGCGGCTCAGACTCTGGCAGGAGAGCTCCACGCTCTCGGCGATGCGCTGGATCTGGACGGGCGTCATGCGGGCGTCTTCATCCACCACGTCGTTGGCCTTCGTGACCGCGGCGATGATCTTGACGATATCAAATTCTACTTCTGCGCCGTTGCGCTTGATAACTCTCATGCTTCCTGTCTCCTATTCTATGGTATGTCCTTTACACAACACAATATCTTGTGGTGATCCTCATAACAGCAAACTAATTATTGCACATGAGACTCAGTATTGCAAGTCCCAAGTGCTGATAAAAGGAAACAATATCGGATGCCCAACTTTGACACTATTGACGAAACGCCTTGAATGATGCGGGATAGCGCATTATTTCAATTTCCTGCAAAAATCAACAAGGCATAAGCAATACTAATAATAGCTATGCAAAATTAACTCTTTTCATGGACGGAAAATGTGACTATAATAGCTCGGTTGAAAAATTTGAGCAGGACTCGCAAAGCGGGCCCGCTCCGGATCGGAGGATCAATACAATGGCAAATTGCGCGATCGTAGGCATCAACTGGGGCGACGAGGGCAAGGGCCGCATGGTCGACTACCTCACGGACCATTACGACGTGGTCGTCCGCTATCAGGGCGGCGGCAACGCGGGCCATACCGTGGTGAATGACAAGGGCAAGTTCGCCCTGCACCTGCTGCCGAGCGGCATTTTCCGTGACGGCGTTGTCAACATTTTGGGCAACGGCGTGGCGCTGGACTGCGAAAATCTGCTGAAGGAAATGGAGACGCTGCGCACGGCCGGCGTTACCATCACGCCGGAGAACCTGAAGGTCAGCGACCGCGCGTCGCTGCTGCTGCCCTGGCACCGTGAGCTCGACGCGCTCGAGGAAGCGCGCCTTGCCGACAAGAAGTACGGCTCGACCAAGCAGGGCATCGCGCCGTTCTACGGCGACAAGTACCAGAAAAAGACCGTGCAGGCGGGGGAACTCCTGCACCCCGAGCACTTAAAGGAGCACCTTGCTGACCTTCTCGAGTGGAAGAACCTGACGCTCCAGAAGATCTACGGCGCAAAGGGCTACACGATGGACGAGCTGATGAGCTGGGTCGAGACCTACTGCGGCGCGATCAAGCCCTACATCACCGACACGGGCCGTTTTCTGAGAAACGCGCAGAAGGAGGGCAAGTCCATCCTCTTTGAAGCCCAGCTCGGCGCGCTGCGTGACCTGGACTACGGCATCTATCCCTATACCACCTCTTCGAACTCCGTCGCCGCCTATGCGCCCGTCGGATCGGGCCTTCCCACGGCGAAGCTCGACGAGGTCGTGGGCGTGGTGAAGGCGTACTCTTCCTGCGTGGGCGAGGGCCCGTTCGTCTGCGAGTGGTTCGGCGAAGAGGCGCAGCAGCTGCGCGACGCGGGCGCGGAGTACGGCGCGAAGACCGGCAGACCCCGCCGCGTCGGTCCCATCGACTTAGTCGCGACGCGCTACGGCGTGGAGACGCAGGGCGCGACGAACATCGCCCTCACGAAGCTCGACGTTTTAAGCTACCTGGATAAGATCCCCGTCTGTGCGCACTATGAACTGAACGGCGAGCAGACCGACGACTTCCCGTTCCCCGTGCTGCTGCAGGACGCCAAGCCCGTTGTCGAGTATCTGCCCGGCTGGCAGTGCGACATCTCCGGCGCGCGCAAGTGGGAGGACCTGCCCGAGGC
>CAVFND010000184.1:0-4005 GCA_963623615.1 Oscillibacter sp. ER4
GCCATGTACACCGCACCCACACTGCGCAGCGTGTGCAGTTATTCAAGCTGCAAACTGCCAAACCCACACTGCGCAGCGTGTGCAGTTATTCAAGCTGCAAACTGCCAATGTGCGGGGTCAAGGGGCAAGGCCCCTTGCCTTTCTCTTGGGGTTCCAAAGGGGGTGTTCTCTTTGGAAAGAGAACACCCCCTTTGACTGGCAGCAGCGCTTTTGCGCTGCATTTCCCCTCCGCGCTCTGCGCGGCCCCCCCCACCCCGCCTGCAAGGCAACCACCCTTTACACCCCTTGGTGTAAAAGAAATTAAAGGAGTGTTATGTCAGAAAAACTCGTAACCAAAGGCATCGTCCTTCGCGCGACGGCGACGAAGGAGACCGACTACATATTGAATATTCTGACCGACACGCTCGGACGGATCGCGGTCGTGGCGCGCGGGGCGCGGCGCAAGGGCAGCCGCATCGCGGCGGGCAGCGAGCTTCTGGCTTTTTCCGAGCTCGTGCTCTATCAGCGCGGAAACTGGTACTACCTCGACGAGGCGTCGACGATCACGCTGTTCGACGGTATCCGGCAGGACATCGAGCTATTGTCGCTCGCGTCGTATTTTGCTGAGATGACCGAGTGCGTCACGGCGGAGGACGAGCCTGTGCCGGAGATCTTGTCGCTGCTGCTCAACTCGCTCTACGCGCTCGACACGCTGCAAAAGCCGCAGAGCATCGTCAAGGCGGCGTTTGAGCTGAAATTGCTTGCGCTCTCGGGCTACGAGCCGCTGCTCGACGGCTGCGCTGTCTGCGGCACGCACAACCCGAAAGAGCCGGTGTTCGACGCGCAGCAGGGCGTGCTGCTGTGCAAAGAATGCGCGGGCCACGGTGTCAGCGGCCTTCTGCCGCTGGATGCGGGCTCGTTCGCGGCGATGCGCCACGTGCTGTTTTCCGAGCCGAAGCGGATGCTGTCATTCTCCCTCTCGGGCGAGACGGAAAAGCGCTTTGCCGCGGCGTGCGAGGTGTTCGCGCAGGTGCAGCTCGACCGGCGGTTTAAGACGCTGGACTTCTATAAAAGTATGAAAATTGACAACTGAACGAAATATCTGTCGAAAAAAATACGAATCGGAATCAAAATTTCGGAGAAAACTATGAGTGAACTGTTTGAAAAATCCATCCGCGTGCTTGAACTGCCGCGGCTATTGGAGATGCTCGAGCATCACACCGTGAGCGCGGAGGCCAAGGCGCGGGCGCGCCGGCTGACGCCGTCGGACGACTTTGGCGAGGTCAACCGCCTGCTCGACGAGACGGACGCGGCGCGCAAGATGATCATGCTGCGCGGCAGCCCCGCCTTTGGCGGCGTGCGCGACGTGGGCGAATCGCTCTCCCGCGCTGAGCGCGGCGGCATGCTCAATACGAGGGAGCTTCTCGACATTGCGGGCCTTCTCACAAATGTGCGCCGCGTGCAGGACTATTATAAGGAGGACGAGGAGGGCACAGTCATCGACAAGCTCTTCCTCTCCCTGCACCCGAACCGCTTTCTGGAGGAGAAGATCACGACCGCGATCCTTGACGAAAACGAGATCGCCGACGCGGCCTCGCCCGAGCTCGCGGAGATCCGCCGCCATAAGCGCGCGGCGGCGGCCAAGGGCCGCCAGATCTTACAGCGCATCATCTCGTCGCCGAGCTACCGGAACGTTCTGCAGGACGCGCTGATCACGCAGCGCGGCGGGCGCTTTGTCGTGCCGGTGAAGGCCGAGTGCCGCGGCGAGCTGCCGGGCCTTGTGCACGACACATCCTCGAGCGGCGCGACGATCTTCGTCGAGCCGATGGGCGTGGTGCAGGCCAACAACGAGCTCAAGGAGCTCGAGGCGAAAGAGGAGAAGGAGATCGACCGCATCCTCTACGCCCTCTCGGGAGAGGCGGCGGGCTTCAGCCGCGACATTCTGTGGGATTACGACATCCTCGTCCACCTCGACCTCATCTTCGCGCGCGGCGAGCTGAGCTACCGCATGAACGCCATGCGCCCCGAGCTCAAAAAGGACGGCAGCGTGTACCTGCGCCATGCGCGCCACCCGCTGCTCGACCCCGCGAAGGCTGTGCCCATTGACATTGAGCTCGGCCGCAGCTTCGATACGCTCGTCATCACGGGCCCGAACACCGGCGGCAAGACAGTGAGCCTCAAGACGCTTGGCCTCCTCTGCCTGATGACGCAGTGCGGCCTGCACATCCCCTGCGACGACCGCAGCGCCGTGAGCATCTTTTCCTCGGTGCTGGCCGATATCGGCGACGAGCAGAGCATTGAGCAGAGTCTGTCGACGTTCTCGGCGCACATGAAAAACATCGTGCAGATCCTGGACGAGGCGGACGAGCACTGCCTGATCCTCTTTGATGAGCTGGGCGCGGGCACCGACCCCGTCGAGGGCGCGGCGCTGGCCATTGCCGTCATTGAGCAGGCGCGCTCACAGGGCGCGAAGATCGCTGCGACGACGCACTACGCCGAGCTCAAGACTTTCGCCATGACGACCGCGGGCGTGGAGAACGCAAGCTGCGAGTTCGATGTGGAAACGCTCTGCCCGACCTACAAGCTGCTCATCGGCATCCCCGGCAAGTCGAATGCCTTTGCCATCTCGAAGCGGCTGGGACTTTCCGAGTCCGTCATCGAAAAGGCTAAGGCGCAGATGGACAGCGAGAGCATCCGCTTTGAAGATGTGCTGACGCAGCTGGAGCAGAAGCGCCAGCAGCTCGAGAAAGAAAAGGCTGAGGTCGACCGCCTTTACGCCCAGCGCGAGGAGGACGCGCGCAAGGCGCGCGAGTTCCGTACGCAGATGGAGCGCGCGAAGGAGAATGCGAGGAGCCGCGGCGAAGCCGAGGCGAAGCGCCTGCTGGCCGAGGCCAAATCCGTCGCGGACGACACGTTCCGCGAGCTCGACGCGCTGCGCAAGCAGCAGAAGAAGCTCGACGCCCAGCAGATGAACGCACAGCGCGCCGAGATCATGCATAACATCAAGCAGGCGCGCGACGCCGTGGGCGTGCGCGACGAGAGCGCGGAGCCCATCCCCAAGCCCTCGCGTCCGATTCAGGTCGGCGACTTGGTCGAAATTCCCGGCACGCGCCGTCAGGCCGAGGTCACAGCCGTCAAGGATGGCACGCTGATGCTCAAGGCAGGCGTTTTGCAGATGAAGGTCAAAGCCGACGAGGTCCGCCTCATCGAGGCGGCGGAGCGCGCAGCGACCGCGAAAAAGCAGCCGCAGTTCGCTCCCTCGCAGCGCATCCTGCGCACGGCATCCGCCGCGCGCGAGATCGATATCCGCGGCATGGAGACGCTCGAGGCCGAAAGCGTGCTCGACAACTACATTGACGCCGCCGTGATGGCGCATCTTGAGACCGTGACCATCATCCACGGCAAGGGCACGGGCGCGCTGCGCAAGGCGGTGCACGCGAGCCTTCGGCGCAACAAAGCCGTCAAGAGCTTCCGCCTCGGCAACTACGGCGAGGGCGAGTCGGGCGTCACTGTGGTCGAGTTGAAATAAATGCCCGCTCGAAGAAGCGATTTGTCTGTGTTTATTGCCAAATCCGCGCCATTTCGCGCGAAATGGCATTGACGAATCGGCCCTAAATGGTATATGATACGATAAAGTCCGAAAGATTTTTTTGGAGAGGGAGAAGTAACGATGTATACTCAGAATGTTACGATCAACAATGAAGTAGGCCTGCATGCGCGCCCTGCTACGTTCTTCATTCAGAAGGCCAACGAGTTCAAGAGCGGCATCTGGCTGGAGAAGGATGAGCGTCGCGTGAACGCTAAGAGCTTGCTGGGCGTGCTGTCCCTCGGGATCGTCAAGGGCACGACCATCACGCTGCTGGCCGACGGCGCGGACGAAAAGGAAGCTGTGACCGCTCTGTGCGAGCTGGTTTCCAACAATTTCGGCGAATAACAATCAACCAGGAAAGGCGGCTTCCACAGGAAGCCGCCTTTTTCCATTTTATTGCCACTGTTCGACCGGATATACTATTATTATATATTATA
>CAVFND010000185.1:0-3997 GCA_963623615.1 Oscillibacter sp. ER4
CTGCGCCGTCTCGGCGCCTGACATACGAAAGGAACATTCTATGGATCTCATTCAGACCCTTGCCGCTGAGCTCGGCAAAGACCCCCGCCACGTTGAAAACGTCGTGCGTCTGCTCGACGAGGGCAACACCATCCCCTTCATCGCCCGCTACCGCAAGGAACTCCACGGTGCGATGGACGACACGTCGCTGCGCACGCTCGAAGAGCGGCTGCAATACCTTCGCGGCCTCGAAGAGCGCCGCGAGGCGATGAAAAAGTCTATCGACGAGCAGGGCAAGCTCACCGATGAGCTTGCCGCTGCCATCGACAGAGCCAAAACGCTCGCTGAGGTCGAAGACCTCTACCGCCCCTATAAGCCCAAGCGCCGCACCCGCGCCACGATGGCGAAGGAAAAGGGACTCGAACCGCTCGCCGCGCTGCTCTTCGCGCAGGAACGCGGCTGCCCGCGTCCCGAGGACGCCGCGCGCGACTTTGTCGACCCTGAAAAGGGCGTTGAGGCCGTCGAGGACGCCTTGCAGGGCGCAAGCGACATCATCGCTGAGCAGATCAGCGACGACGCCGCCATCCGCAAGAGCCTGCGTTCGCTGATCTCCCGTCAAGGCCAGCTTATGAGCAAGGCCGCGACGGAAGACGACAGCGTATATCGTCTGTACTACGACTTTACGCAGTCCGTCGCCCGCCTGCAGGGACATCAGGTGCTCGCCATCAACCGCGGCGAAAAGGAGGGCATTTTGAAGGTCTCCATCGCGCTCGACCGCGAGCAGGCACTGCCGCTGCTGCGCCGCGCGGTCGTGAAACCCGGCTCCGCCGCGATGGAATTTGTCAAGTCCGCCGCCGAGGACGCCTACGACCGCCTGATCTTCCCCTCGCTCGAGCGCGAGGTGCGCAATCTCCTGACCGAGCAGGCGGATGAGGGGGCCATCGGCCAGTTCGCGCTCAACCTGAAGCCGCTTTTGATGCAGCCGCCGGTCAAGGGCAAGGTCACGATGGGCTTAGATCCCGGTTACCGCATGGGCTGCAAGGTCGCGGTCGTGGACGGCACAGGCAAGGTGCTCGACACTGCCGTGGTCTATCCAACCTACGGCGAGCGGCAGAAAAAGGAAGCCATCGCCGCGCTCGCAAGGCTCATCAAAAAGCACGGTGTGGAGCACATCGCCATCGGCAACGGCACCGCCAGCCGCGAGACCGAGCAGATGGCCGTCGAGCTCATCCGTCAGGTGAACGAGAGCGGCGCACACGTGAGCTATATGATCGTCTCCGAGGCCGGCGCATCCGTATACTCGGCCAGCAAGCTCGCCGCCGAGGAATTCCCGCAGTACGACGTGAACCTCCGCTCCGCCGTGTCCATCGCGCGGAGATTACAGGACCCGCTCGCCGAGCTCGTGAAGATCGACCCCAAGGCCATTGGCGTGGGTCAGTATCAGCACGACATGCCGCAAAAGCAGCTCGACGAGGCGCTGAACGGCGTGGTCGAGGACTGCGTCAACGCCGTCGGCGTGGATGTCAACACGGCGTCGCCGTCGCTCTTGCAGCGCGTCGCGGGATTGAACGGCACGACGGCGAAAAACGTCGTCGCGTACCGCGAGGAAAACGGCGCGTTCACCTCCCGCGCGCAGATCAAAAAGGTACCGAAGCTCGGTCCCAAGGCCTTCCAGCAGTGCGCGGGCTTCCTGCGCGTACCGGAGAGCAAAAGCGTTCTCGACAATACCGCCGTCCACCCCGAGAGCTACGACGCCGCGAAGGCGCTGCTCGACCTGACCGGCCACACGCTCGCCGACGTCAGGGACGGCAAGCTCGCCGATCTGCCCGAGCGCGTCAAGAGCTACGGCGAGGAAAAGGCCGCCGCTGAGATCGGCGTCGGCGTTCCCACGCTGCGCGATATCATCTCTGAGCTCTTAAAGCCCGGCCGCGACGTGCGCGACGAGCTGCCAAAGCCCATTCTGCGTACGGATGTGCTCGAGATGAAGGACTTGAAGCCCGGCATGGTGCTGACCGGCACGGTGCGCAACGTCATCGACTTCGGCGTGTTCGTGGACATCGGCGTGCATCAGGACGGCCTTGTCCACATCTCGCAGGTGTCGAACAAGTTCATCAAGCACCCGTCCGAGGTCGTATCCGTCGGCGATGTCGTGAAGGTCGTCGTGCTGGAGGTGGATGAAAAGAAAAAACGCATCAGCCTGAGCATGAAGCAGGCTAAGTAAATAAAAAGGAAGTATCCCCGCCCGGATCAAATCGGGCGGGGATGCTTCCTTAAATCAGCAGTCTTCCCTGCTGCAAAAAATGCGCTGTCCGCCGCTGCGATCTCGCGGACGGCTCACTTCTCGTAGTTTTCCAAAAACGAGTGCGCCTCGCCCTTTGTCTTGTAGCCGGGGAAGGTATCGAGCGCGACGGTGTGGATGCTGTTGAAGATAGACTTTTCGATATTGGGGTTGTTCCGCTTTAAGCGGCGCAGCAGAGTCTTGATCTCCTGACGCTTCGAGCCGCCTCCGCCGTTGTCACAGATGGCGCAGTTCTCCGTGAAGCGGCAGGCGCACTGGATGAACTCAAGCTGGTTGTACTGCCGCCAGGCGATAATGCTCTCCTCGTGGATGCAGTACATCGGGCGGATGAGCTCCATACCCTCAAAGTTGTCGCTGTGGAGCTTTGGCAGCATGGCCTGCAGCTGCGAGCCGTAGAACATACCCATGACCGTCGTTTCGATCACGTCATTGAAGTGATGGCCCAGCGCGATCTTGTTGCAGCCGAGCTCCTTGGCCTTGCTGTAAAGGTGACCGCGCCGCATGCGGGCGCAGAGGTAGCAGGGCGATTTGTCCGTGCTGTTCGCCACCTCGAAAATGTTGGTCTCGAACACAGTGATGGGAATATGCAGCAGCGCCGCGTTGCTCTCGATTTTCTGGCGGTTGATGGCGTTGTAGCCCGGGTCCATGACAAGGAACACCAGCTCGAACGGCACATCGCTGTGGCGGTGCAGCTCCTGCATGAGCTTCGCCATCAGCATCGAGTCCTTTCCGCCGGAGATGCACACGGCGATCTTGTCGCCTGCCTGAATGAGTTCATATTTTTTCACCGCGTAGACAAACGGCTTCCACAACTCGTCGCGGTATTTTTTGATGATGCTCCGCTCGATCATCTGATAGGGCTCTAACGTTCTTGGCATGGATGGCACTCCCTCTTCTCTAATCGCTTCCGCCGCAGTCGAGCGTTCATTGCGCAAGCTCCCGATAGCAGCGGTCAAAAATTTGCAGGAATTCCGTGATCTCGTCATTTGTGGTCAGGTGGCTGAGACTGATGCGCCACGAGGACAGCGCATTTTTCCGGTCGCGGCTCACCGCGTACACCGCCTTGGAAGGCGTTCCCTCCACCGAGCAGGCGGACTTCACGGACACGCAGACATCGTATTTTCCCAGTTCCTGCTGAAACACCGTCCCCTTGACGCCGCTGACACTCAGGTTCAAAATGTGCGGCACGGCGTTTTCCGGACTGTTGAAGCGGACCTTCGGATACTTCGCAAGCTCCGCGCGCAGACGAAGATTCAGCGCCGTGGCGTGAGCAACGCGCTCTTTTTGATTTTCCAGCGCCAGATGCAGCGCCTTTTCGACCGACACCGCCATACCCAGCGCGGGCGTGCCGCTGCGGTAGGGCGTGGTGCTGCCGCCGCCGTGGATCTGCGGCTCGATGACAAAGTCCTTCTTTTTGACCAGCAGGCCGCTGCCGTTGAGACCGTAAAACTTATGCGGCGCGATGCTCATCGTATCCACACCGTCGAGTACCAGTTCGGTTTTTCCTACCGCCTGCGTTGCGTCCACGTGCAGGCGACAGTTGGGATAGTCTCTCAAAATATCCGCGATCTCCCGGATCAGCTGCACCGTGCCGAGTCCACTGTCCACTGCGCAGACGGCCACGAGCACCGTGTCCTTGCGCAGAAGTTCACGCAGGTGATCCAAATCGATGGTGCCGTCCCGCTTGATGTCTACCAGATCCACCTCACAGCCCTGCTG
>CAVFND010000186.1:0-3993 GCA_963623615.1 Oscillibacter sp. ER4
TCTTGGGGGTGTAAGGGGGATATTCTCTTTCCGAGAAAGAGAATATCCCCCTTTGTCGCGTCCCCCACACGGTGTGGGGAAAAATCCGCAGCACTTTCGCGCTGCAATTTTATCCCGCGAGGGAAAAGATAAGAAAAGGGCATCTTTCGCCCTTTTCTTTTTTTGTCCATTGCTATAATGGACTTCCATTGAGGGAGGTGTGCCATGGTCATCTACATAGAAAGCGTCTTCGCGTTCAATGTTCTTGTTGACTACCTGTTATTGCTCGGCGCGGCGAGGCTTGCGGGGCGGACGGTCGCGCGGAGGAGACTTCTGTTTGGCGCGGCGGTCGGCGGTATTTATGCTGCGGTGCAGCTCTTTTTGCCCAAAAGCGTCGTTTTCCTGCTGCTCTCGCTCGCTTTGATGGGCGCGGCGGCGTATCGCGGCAGCGGGCGGGCGGTCAAGCTGACGCTGCTGTTTTTCCTCGCCTCGTGCGGCCTCGCAGGCGTTGTCATGCTGCTGGGGCAGAGCTTGGGGGCGATGGCGCGCCTTGCGCGCGGCGTGGTGGCGGCGGATCTGCCGTGGGGCGTCTTCCTGCTCGCGGCGGGGATATCGTATCTGCTGCTTTCCGTCGTGTTCCGTTATGGCGCGGCACAGACAGGGAGCGAGACAGCGGATGTGGTCATCACCTACCGCGGGAAATCCGCCCGCGTGCGGCTCCTGCGCGACACAGGCAACACGCTCTGCGACCAAACGACGGGCCTCGGCGTGCCGGTCATCGACCGTCACGCGCTGGGGGACCTCGTCAGCGAGGAAGAGATCGCGGCGCTGCCGCGCATCGCGTATTGCAGCGTAGGCAATGCGGACGGAACGCTGCCGCTGCTGCACTGTGAAGGAATAACAATTGACGGAATCGAACTCGGCCCGCGGGCCGTTGCCCTGACGGAACACCCGCTCGGCGACGGCGGCGCGTATGCAGGACTGTGGTGCGAAGGATGCGAAAGGGGGAACCATGCAGCACTTGCTCAAAACGCTGTGGCGTAAGCTGCGCTTTTATCTCATCGACTGGGGGATCATCGCGCGGCGGGGGATCTTCTACATCGGCGGCAGCGATACGCTCCCGCCGCCGCTCGAGCGGGAGCGTGAGACCGAGCTGATCGCGCGCATGGACGCAGGCGACGAGAGCGTGCGGGGGATCCTCATCGAACACAATCTGCGGCTTGTCGCCTACATTGCGCGCCGGTTTGAAAATACCGGCATCAACATCGAAGACCTCATTTCCATCGGCACGATCGGCCTCATCAAGGCGGTGAACACGTATCGCAGCGACAAGAACATCAAGCTCGCGACCTACGCCTCGCGCTGTATCGAAAATGAAATTCTGATGCACCTGCGCAAGACCGCGCCGCAGAAGTCCGAGGTCAGCTTCGACGAGCCGCTCAACACCGATTGGGACGGCAACGAGTTGCTGCTTTCCGACATTCTCGGCACCGACGAGGACCTTGTCTTGAAGCCCATCGAGGACGACGTCGACCGCCAGCTATTGATGGACGCGGTCGATAAGCTCACCGAGAGGGAAAGAAGAATCATCACGCTGCGCTTTGGCCTCGGCGGTCGGGAGGAAAAGACGCAGAAGGAGGTCGCCGACCTGATGGGCATTTCGCAGAGCTACATCTCGCGCCTTGAGAAGCGCATCATCGTGCGGCTCAAGAAGGAAATCCTTAAAATGAGTTGACAAGCGGCGCAAAAAACGGTATGATGCTGCGTGGAAATGCGAAGAAGAGGAGCAGTATCCGCATCCGAAAGCGAAGAGAGAGGGCGGTCGGTGTAAGCCCTTGTGCAGGATGCGGGGAAGTCGCCTTGGAGCTGCCGCGCTGAAAAGAGAGTAAGCCGGACGGGAACTCCCGTTACAGAGTTATGAGTGTCTGCGTATGCGGAAATTCAGGTGGTACCACGGTCATTGATCGCCCTGAGCAGCTTTCGCTGCTCAGGGCGTTTTTTGCTATGAAAGGAAGCGAATATGGGCATACAGTTTGAGACCGACTACAACATGGAAACGCTGACGGCGATGGCCAAGGGCCTGCGCAAGACCGTGCGTAAAAAGCGCAGCCGCCGTGTGCACGTTTTTGCGGCGGTCGTGCTGAGCCTCGGCCTTCTGACGCTTGTTGCGACGGACGCAGGCGGCGAGCCGCTCGGCGCGAGCGGCGTCGTGACGCTGCTTGCGATGTTCGTGCTCATTCTGGCGACCCTTTTCGAGGACAGGCTGAACGCCTGGCTCGCTAAAAAGCGCCTGCTGCCGGGCACGGAGCACGCCGTTGCCACGTTTGAGGAGGTCGGCTACGTTTCGGCAACAAGCGTGACGGAGAGCCGGTTTTCCTATGCCCAGATCGTGGCCGTCACCGAGACGGGGCGCTACTTCGTCTTTGCCCTGTCCTCGCACCATACGCAGGCGTATGACAAGAGAAATATCCGCGGCGGGAGCGTTGAGGACTTCCGCGCGTTTATCGCCGAAAAGACGGGAAAGCCCATCGAAGAGATCAAATAAGAGCAATATTGTTCAAAAGATAGGAGAAAACCAATGAAAGAATTACCCAAGATTTATGAGCCGCAGCAGGTCGAAGGCCGCATCTATCAGATGTGGATGGACCACGACTGCTTCAAGGCCGAGCCCGACCCGGACAAGAAGCCGTTTTCCATCGTCATGCCGCCGCCGAACGTCACCGGGCAGCTGCACATGGGGCACGCGATGGACGCGACCCTGCAGGATATCCTGACGCGCTTCAAGCGTATGCAGGGGTACAGCGCGCTGTGGCTCCCCGGCACCGACCACGCGGGCATCGCCACGCAGATCAAGGTCGAGGAGGAGCTGCGCACCAAGGAGGGGCTGACACGCTACGACCTCGGGCGCGAGAAGTTTTTACAGCGCGTGTGGCAGTGGAAGGAAAAGTACGGCAACCGCATCGTCGAGCAGCAGAAGAAGATGGGCGCAAGCTGCGACTGGTCCCGTTCCCGCTTCACGATGGACGAGGGCTGCTCCAGGGCCGTGCGCGAGACGTTCTGCGAGCTCTACGACAAGGGCCTCATCTATAAGGGCAGCCGCATCATCAACTGGTGCCCGCACTGCCTGACGGCGCTCTCCGACGCGGAGGTCGAGTATGTCGACAAGCCGGGCCATCTCTGGTATATCCGCTACCCGCTTTCTGACGGCAGCGGCGATATCGTCGTCGCCACCACCCGTCCCGAGACGATGATGGGCGATACGGGCGTTGCGGTCAACCCCGAGGATGAAAAGTTCAAACACCTGATCGGCAAGACCTGCATCCTGCCGATCATGAACCGCGAAATTCCCATCGTGGGCGATGAGTACTGCGAGATCGGCTTCGGCACGGGCGCCGTCAAGATGACCCCCGCGCACGACCCCAACGACTTTGAGGTGGGTCTTCGCCACAACCTCGAGGTCATCCGCGTCATCGCTGACGACGGCACGATCAACGAAAACGGCGGCCCCTACAACGGCATGGATCGCTACGAGTGCCGCAAGGCCATCGTCAAGGACTTAGAAGCGCAGGGCTACCTCATCAAGACCGAGCCCTACTCCCATAATGTCGGCACGTGCTATCGCTGCCACAACGACGTCGAGCCTCTCATTTCCGCGCAGTGGTTCGTCAAGATGGAGCCGCTTGCCAAGGAGGCCATTCGCGTCGTGCAGGACGGCACGATCAAGTTCGTGCCCGAGCGCTTTACCAAGACCTATATCAACTGGATGGAAAACGTGCACGACTGGTGCATTTCCCGTCAGCTGTGGTGGGGTCACCAGATCCCCGCGTGGTACTGCGACGAGTGCGGCCACATCAACGTCAAGCGCGAAGACCCGACGGAATGCGAAAAGTGCGGCTGCAAGCACTTGACGCGCGAAGAGGACGTGCTTGATACATGGTTCTCCAGCGCGCTCTGGCCGTTCTCCACGATGGGCTGGCCTGACCTTGATTCTCCCGACCTCAAGTACTGGTACCC
>CAVFND010000187.1:0-3928 GCA_963623615.1 Oscillibacter sp. ER4
GTGCACGCTGTTATCTGCTACTCCGTCTCCGCCAAGGCGTTTGCCGGCATCAGCCCGCTCAAGTTCTTCAAGGGTGCCGCGCCTGCGATGATCTTCGCCTTTACCTCCACCTCCTCCGCCGCGACGATCCCCCTGAGCAAGGAGTGCGCGGATGAGCTGGGCGCGGAGAGCGACGTTTCCTCCTTCGTCATTCCCCTCGGCGCGACGATCAACATGGACGGTACGGCCATCTATCAGTGCGTCGCGACCATCTTTCTCGCCGCCTGCTGCGGCATGACGCTGACCATCGGCCAGATGGTCACGATCGTCGTCACCGCGACGCTTGCCTCCATCGGCACGGCCGGTACGCCGGGCGCGGGCATGATCATGCTCGCCATGGTGCTCGAGGCGATGAACATCCCCGTCGATATGATCATGCTGATCTACGGCATCGACCGTCTCTTCGACATGGGCCGTACCTGCCTCAACATCACGGGCGATATCTCCTGCGCGCTGTGCGTCACCAAGTGGGAGAGCAAGAAGGTCAAGGCCGCCAAGTGATTTTTCTGTTCCGCGATCAAAATGCCGCCCCGGTCCGGGGCGGCATTTTTGCAGAAACAGAGCGGATTTTCATTGCTTTTTAACGCATACGGGCATACAATGATGCTGCTTCGCCAAAGACGGAGCACAGGAGGAAGAGGGAAGATGGCGAACAAACGGAAACGCGGATATCTCTATATTCTGCTTGCCGCGATGCTCTATTCCACGACAGAGGTCGCGCTCAAAGCAGTCGGCGGCGCGTTTGCGCCCATGCAGGTGACGGTCGAGCGTGTGCTGCTCGGCGCGGCTGCGCTGATGCCTTTTGCGCTGAACGATCTTAAAAAACGGGACGTCCGGCTCACGAAGTCGGATTGGGGCTATTTCGCGCTGCTCGGCTTTCTCACGGTGACGCTGCACATGTCGCTTTTGCAGATGGCGGTGCTGCACATGGACGCCTCGGCCACGTCGATCATCTATTCGGGCAATCCCGTGTTTGCGGTGGCGTTGGCGCACTTCATTCTGCATGAGCCGCTCAAAAAGAACCATCTGCTGGCCATCGGGGTGGAAATCATCGGCATTCTCCTGATTCTCAATCCCGCGCACCTTGAGATCAGCCTGCGCGGCTTTTTGGAGATCATCACCGCCACGCTGCTGTTTGCCACCTACGGCACGCTCTGCAAGCTGCGCCTGCCGCGGTTCGGCGCGCTTGTGATCACGAGCTTCAACATGCTCATCGGCGGGCTGGAGCTCCTTTTCCTGCTGCTGCTCGGCGAGATCCCGGCGGTCGGCGCGCTTTACAGCAGCCTTGGACTGGAGATCTTCGCGGGTATTCCGTTTTTCACGGGCTTTACGCTCAAAACAACGCTGCTTTTGTGCCATGTCGGCATTGGCTGCGCGGCGATCGGCTTTCTGCTCACGGCGAAGATCACGGAGTACACCTCCGCAACGGAGGCGTCGTTCGTTTATCTCATCAAGCCTATTTTGGCAACGGTGCTGGCAGTCGTCGTGTATCACGAGTTCATCAGCGTAAACCGCATCGTGGGCATCGGATTTTTCCTTGCGGCGTCGCTGTGCGTCAGCGTGCCGGTGCTGCGCGAAATGCGGCGGGAGAGCGCGGTAAAAGCATAAAAGAAAACGGAAAAGCGGAGGGGCGGCGCCCTTCCGCTTTTTTGTTATTCGTCGATGCGGGTGATGTCGTGGATCCACTTACCGCTGTGCAGTCGCCAGAGGCCGATGGGGGATTTGATGACGCATTCGATCATCAGGCAGAGGCAGAAGACCTCGTTCGGCACCTTGAGCACAAGGCCGAGTAAGCACATGACCGGCAGTGTGCCGTACCAGAGGGGAACATTGTCGATCACGAGCGAGGCGTTCACGTCGCCGCCGCCGCGCAGGACGCCGACGACCATTGTGGTCGAAAAGCTTTGGAGCGGGATGGCGCAGGCGTAGCACGTGAGCATCACGCTGCAAAGCCTCTCGGCGACCGCCGAGAGCGAGAAGAGCGGCATGACGAACGGGCGCATGAGCGTCACGAACATCGTGTATTCCGCGACGCCAAGCACAATGCCGAACGCAAACGCCGTGAAGCACAGCGCGCGGCCGATGTTGTAGACGCCCTTTAAGTTGCCCGTGCCGATCTCCTTGCCGACGATGACGGCCACCGCCGCTGCGATGCCGAACACGCCCGAGGTCATCAGCTTGTCGATATTGCCCGCGAGCGTGTAGGCGGCGATGAGATCGCTGCTATTTGCCATGTGGCCTATGATGACGGTGATCATCGAAAAGCCCGTGCCCCAAAGCGTCTCGTTGATGAGCACCGGCCCGCTGTAGCGCAGGAATTTGCGCAGCATGTCCATGCCGGGGTGGAAGATGGCGTGCTTCATGAGCGGCATCGTGCGGCAGCGGAAGGCGTAGGAGAACGCGGCGGCGAACTCCACCACGCGGGACAAAAGCGTCGCCACCGCCGCACCCGTGATGCCGAGCGCGGGCAGGCCGAGCTTGCCGAAAATGAGCGCATAGTTGCCGAGCGTGTTGCAGAGCATTGAAATCGCGAAGACGATCATGCCGAAGCGCGGATTTTCGATGCTGCGCTGCATGCCGATGTAGATGGAGGATAGAGAGTTGAAAATGTAGGAGAAGCCGACGATACGAAGATACGGCTCAGCCAGCTCCACGAGCGTCAGATTGTCGGTGATGAGGTAGAGCACCTGCGCGGGGAACGCGCATAGGATGACCGCAAACAGCACGCTCACACCGCCCGCGATCATAAAGCCGATGCCCATGACGCGGTTGATGCTCTCGCGGTCGCCGCGGCCCCAGTACTGGCTGATGAGCACGCTCGACCCGCTTTGCAGGCCGAAGACGACGAGCTGGATGATGAAGACAGGCACGTTCGCCACCGTGACGGCGGACATTTGGTCGCTGCCGAGAAGTCCTACCATGAACGTATCGAGAAAGCCGAGCGACGTCGTGATCAGGTTCTGCACGATGACCGGCAGCGCCAGCAGGAAAAGGTGCTTATAAAAGCCCTTGGGCTGATGAAGATAGGAAAGCATGGAAACCTCAAATGTTGAAATTACAGCATTGGGAAGCGCGTGTCGCGATGGGTTTTGAGCGCGGAGACGAGCGCGTCGATCTCTTCTTCCGTCGTCTCGGGGCCGAAGCTGATGCGCAGCACGCCCGCGGCAGTCTTTTTGTCAAGACCCATCGCGCGGTAGACATGGCTGAGCTGCCCGCGGTGGCAGGCCGAGCCCGCCGAAATGCAGATGCCCTGCTTGCCGAGCTCCGTGACGGCGTTGGCCGACGGGTAGCCGACGAGCGAGATCGACAGAATGTGCGGCGCGCTTCCGTCACCGATGCGGACGACGCCGTCGAGTGAGAGCAGCTTTTCCTCGGCGTAGGCCTTGATGGCGGCGATGTGGGCGAGTTTTTCATCGAGATGGTCGGCGCGCAGCTCGACCGCCTTGGCAAAGCCTGCAATCTGGCCCGTGGCCTCCGTGCCGGAGCGCAGGCCGCCCTCCTGCCCGCCGCCGAAGATCAGCGGCCTGGGCGCGCGGATGCGCCCGCCCAAATACAGCCCGCCGATGCCCTTGGGAGCGCCGAGCTTGTGCGCACTGACGGAGATGAGGTCCGCGCCCAGCGTGTCGGCGCGGAACGGGATTTTCAAAAAGGCCTGCACCGCGTCGGTGTGCAGCAGCGCGCGGGACTTTTTCGACTGTAAAAGCTGCGCGGCCTCGGCGACGGGGAAGATGCAGCCCGTCTCGTTGTTGACGAGCATCATCGTAACGAGCGCGGTGTCGTCGCGCAGCGCGCTTTCGACCTGAGAAGCGGCAATGTCGCCGTTTTTGTCGGGCTTTAGGTATGTGACGGAATACCCCTCCTGCTCGAGGGCCTTGCAGGTCTCGAGGAT
>CAVFND010000188.1:0-3917 GCA_963623615.1 Oscillibacter sp. ER4
CATGGCCGGAAACCATTGCAATTACTACTCTTTTGGAGTTTTGCTCATGGCTGTAAACAAAAACATGGGAGGGGAGCACATGGCAAAAAAATCGAGCCGCAACACAAAGGCGCGTATCGTCTCGGCGGCGTGGAAGCTCTTTTACGAGCAGGGCTATGAGGAGACGACGGTGGAGGAGATCATCTTCGAGTCGGAGACGTCGAAGGGCTCGTTCTACCACTATTTTGACGGCAAGGACGCGCTGCTCTCGTCCCTCTCGGTGCTGTTCGACGAGCGATATGAGGAGCTGATGCAGCGGAGCCACGACGAGATGGGCTGCATCGAGCTTTTGTGTTGGCTCAATCAGGAGCTGTTCACGACGATCGAGAACACGGTCTCCATCGAGCTTCTGGCGCGGCTTTTTTCCTCCCAGCTCGTCACCAAGGGTGAAAAGCATCTGCTCGACCGCAAGCGCACATATTACCGGCTCCTGCGCCAGATCGTCTCGCAGGGGCAGGAGCGTGGGGAGCTGACGGACGCGCATACCGTGAGCGAGATCGTCAAGGCCTATGCGATGTTCGAGCGCGGGCTGATGTACGACTGGTGCTTATCCGGCGGGGAATACTCACTCGTGCAGTATGCGCGGCAAATGATGCCGCTCTTTTTAGACGGGTTTCGCAAAAAATAAAACTTGTTTCAAAAACGGTCTACTTAACCGTCCTGCAAAAAATGCAGGAAAACCAATTGAAAATCGGACATCTAACAGCGCCGTACAGAATTTATTCTGTACGGCGTTCTGTATTTACGCCTGCTTTCTTTTGTGCTATATTGTGCAGGTCTTAACGAAAGCTGAAGGAGAAAAACCACATGACAAGCGCACAGATCATTATTATTGTGACCATCGGTCTCTATCTCGCCGCGATGGTGTTCATCGGCGTGTATTTTGGCAAGAAGGGCAGCGGCGGAGGCTCGGACGACTTCTACCTCGGCGGCCGCAAAATGGGCCCCATCGTCACGGCCATGAGCGCCGAGGCGAGCGATATGAGCAGCTACCTTTTGATGGGCCTGCCGGGTCTTGCTTACCTCTGCGGACTGCCGGAGGTAACGTGGACTGCCATCGGTCTGGCCTTCGGCACGTACCTCAACTGGCTGATCGTCGCGCGCCGCCTGCGCCGCTATTCGGCAAAGCTCGGCGCCATCACGATCCCCGACTTTTTCGCCCGCCGCTTCGGCGATAAGAAGCATCTGCTCTCCTGCATCGCGGCGGTCGTCATTCTCATTTTCTTCATTCCCTACACGGCGTCCGGCTTCAAGGCCATCGGCACGCTTTTCAACAGCCTCTTTGGCGTGGAGTACCACACGGCGATGATCGTCGGCGGCATCGTGGTCGTGCTGTACACGGTGATGGGCGGCTTCATGGCCGTTTCGTTCACCGACCTCATCCAGTCCATCTTCATGACCATCGCGCTCATCGTCGTTGTGTGCTTCGGCGTGCAGCAGGCGGGCGGACTGGATACCGTCATCGACAACGCCCACGCGCTGCCGGGCTATCTCAACATGACGCAGGGCTACGACGCCGCGACCGGCACGGCCTCGACATACAGCGCACTGAGCATCGTCTCCACGCTCGCGTGGGGCCTCGGCTACTTCGGCATGCCGCACATCCTGCTGCGCTTTATGGCCATCCGTGAGGAAAAGGAGCTCAACCAGTCCCGCCGCATCGCGACGATCTGGGTCGTCATTTCGATGTTCATCGCCGTGTGCATCGGCGTCATCGGCTACAGCGTGTCCGTCGCGGGCAAGGTGCCCTTCCTGACGACGAGCGCGGAGTCTGAGACCATCATCATCAAGCTCGCCGACCTCATGAGCCGTCACGGCGTGGTGCTTGCCATCATGGCGGGCATCATCCTCTCCGGCATTCTGGCCGCGACGATGTCGACCGCGGACTCGCAGCTTCTGGCTGCCGCGTCCAGCGTGTCGCAGGACCTCATGCAGCACTCGTTCGGTATGAAGATGAACCAGCGCACGACGATGCTTGCCGCGCGTATCACGGTCATCTGCATCGCTATCATCGGCATGGTGCTTGCCTGGGATCCCAACAGCTCCGTGTTCCGCGTCGTTTCGTTCGCGTGGGCGGGCTTTGGCGCGGCGTTCGGCCCCGTGATGCTCTTCGCGCTCTTCTGGAAGCGCGCGAACAAGCAGGGGGCGCTCGCGGGCATGATCACCGGCGGTGCGGTGGTCTTCATCTGGAAGTACCTTGTTGCGCCGATGGGCGGCGCGTGGGCCATCTATGAGCTGCTGCCGGCGTTCCTCGCGGCGTGCGTTGCGATCGTCGTTGTGTCGCTCGCAACGCCCGTGCCTGAGAAGGCTGTCACCGATACCTTCGACGAGATCCGCGGCAAATAAAGCAAAAACAGGAAAATGAAAGCGAGGGCGGCTGCTCTCGCTTTTCTTTGTTGGCCAAATGGAGTGAAATGCAAAAATATGACAAAAAATCCGCGATGCCTATTGAAAATGGAATGCTTAACGTTTACTATAGATATTATCTATTTATGGATGCTGACATCAGGCGGCGGGACCTGTACATTTGTCCCTGCCAGCCGATACTACACTGATGGCAAGCAGTGAAAGGAGAAAACAGCAGTGTCAAGACTCGATATCATGACGCCCTCCCACGCGCAGACCGTTATCGACGGGCTGTACCGCGATGTGGAGCGGCGTATCGCCGCAAGCCCTCCGGGACTGTGTCCGGTGGACTTGGCCAAGAGCTTTCTGGACCTCTGCCACGCGCAGACGTGCGGCAAGTGCGTTCCCTGCCGCATCGGCCTCGGCCAGCTCTCTGAGCTGATGGAGCAGGTGCTCGAGGGCGAGGCCACGATGGAGACCATCTCGATCATCGAGCGCATGGCGCGCGTGATCGTCAACAGCGCCGACTGCGCCATTGGCCGAGACGCGGCGCGTCTGGTGCTCGACGGCGTGCAGGGCTTCCGCGACGACTATGAAGAGCATATCCTGCGCCACCGCTGCCTTGGCGGCATGCACGAGCCCGTTCCCTGCGTGGCGCTGTGCCCCGCGGGCGTGGATATCCCGGGCTATCTCGTGCTCATCAAGTACGGCCGCTACGCCGACGCCGTGCGCCTGATCCGCAAGGACAATCCGTTCCCCTCGGCCTGCGCGTACATCTGCGAGCATCCGTGCGAAGCGCGCTGCCGCAGAAACATGATCGACGACGCGGTCAACATCCGCGGCCTTAAGCGCTACGCGGTGGATAACGCTGGCTATGTGCCGCAGCCCGACTGTGCTGAGCCCACGGACAAGAAGGTCGCCGTCATCGGCGGCGGCCCGAGCGGCCTTTCCGCGGCGTATTACTTAGCTTTGATGGGCCACAAGGTCACGGTGTATGAAAAGCGCGCGAAGCTCGGCGGCATGCTGCGCTACGGCATCCCCAACTACCGCCTGCCGCGCGAGGTGCTCGACGCGGAGATCGCGTCCATGCTGGCGCTCGGCATTGACGTGCATGTCAATGTCAACGTCGGCGACGATGTGACGTTCGACGAGCTGCGCCAGCAGAACGACGCGCTCTACATCGCGCTCGGTGCGCACACCGATAAAAAAACCGGCATCGAGGGCGAGGACGCCGAGGGCGTCATCTCCGCGGTCGAGATGCTGCGCGAGATCGGCGACGATCACATGCCGGACTTTCGCAACAAGGACATCGTCGTCATCGGCGGCGGCAACGTCGCGATGGACGTCTGCCGCAGTGCGGTGCGCCTTGGCGCGCGCAAGGTGAGCTGCGTCTACCGCCGCCGCCAGGAGGATATGACGGCCCTTCCCGAGGAAGTGGAGGGCGCCGTTGCCGAGGGCGTGGAGCTTGTGACGCTGCAGGCCCCCGTGCGCATCGAGACCGACTCGAACGGTCACGCCGTCGCGCTGTGGAC
>CAVFND010000189.1:0-3908 GCA_963623615.1 Oscillibacter sp. ER4
ACGGTACCGTTCTCCATGTCGCGGTCGCCGACGATGACCATGTAGGGCACCTTCTCGGTCTGCGCGTCGCGGATCTTGCGGCCGATCTTCTCGTTGCGGTAGTCCACGCTGACGCGGAAGCCCATGTCCTCAAGCTTTCTCGCCTGCTCGGCGCAGTAGTCGGCGGCGCGGTCGGTGACGGGCAGGAAGCGGACCTGCTCGGGAGCCATCCACGTCGGCAGCGCGCCGGCATACTCCTCGATGAGGTAGGCGAGCGTGCGCTCGTAGCAGCCAAGAGAGGTGCGGTGGATGATGTACGGCAGCTTCTTCCCGCCGTTCTCGTCGATGTAGTACATGCCGAAGCGCTCGGCGAGCAGCATGTCGATCTGGATGGTGACGAGGGTGTCCTCCTTGCCGTAGACGTTCTTATACTGGATGTCGAGCTTCGGGCCGTAGAACGCAGCCTCGTCGATGCCGACGGTGTAGTCGACGTCGAGGTCCTTGAGAATGCGCTCCATCACGCTCTGGGCGTGATCCCACTGCTCCTTCGTGCCCTCGTACTTGTTGTTCGGGTTCGCGGGGTCCCACTGGGAGAAGCGGAACGTGCACTTGTCAAGAAGACCGACGGTGCCGAGGCAGTACTTGGCGAGGTCGAGGCAGCCCTTGAACTCCTCTTCGAGCTGGTCGGGGCGCAGGACGAGGTGGCCTTCGGAGATCGTGAACTGACGCACGCGGATCAGGCCGTGCATCTCGCCGGAATCCTCGTTGCGGAACAGCGTCGAGGTCTCGCCCAGGCGCATCGGCAGGTCGCGGTAGGAGCGCTGGCGGTTCAGATAGACCTGATACTGGAACGGGCAGGTCATCGGGCGCAGGGCGAAGCACTCCTTCGTCTCGTCATACGGGTCGCCGAGGATAAACATGCCGTCGAGGTAGTGATCCCAGTGGCCGGAGATCTTATAAAGGTCGCGCTTGGCCATGAGCGGGGTCTTGGTGAGAAGATAGCCGCGCTTCTGCTCGGTATCCTCGACCCAGCGCTGGAGCAGCTGCACGACGCGCGCGCCCTTGGGCAGAAGCACGGGCAGGCCCTGGCCGATGCAGTCGACCGTGGTGAAGTATTCGAGCTCGCGGCCGAGCTTGTTGTGGTCGCGCTTGACGGCCTCCTCGCGCTCTTTGAGGTAGGCGTCCAGCTCTTCCTTCTTCGGGAAGGCGACGCCGTAGATGCGCTGGAGCACCTCGCGGTTCGAGTCGCCGCGCCAGTAGGCGGCGTTGCAGGCGGTCAGCTTAATGCCGTTGCCCTTGATGCGGCCGGTGGAATCGAGGTGCGGGCCGGCGCAGAGGTCGGTGAACTCGCCCTGCTTATAGAAGCTGATGCGCGCGTCCTCAGGCAAGTCGTTGATAAGCTCGACCTTGAACGGCTCGTCCTTTTCCTGCATGAACTTGATGGCTTCCTCGCGCGGGAGCTCAAAGCGCTCGAGTTTGAGCTTTTCCTTGCAGATCTTGCGCATCTCGGCCTCGATCTCGGCGAGGTTCTCCGGCGTGAAGGAGAACGGGGCGAGCATATCGTAGTAGAAACCGTTGTCGATGCTCGGGCCGATGGCGAGCTTCACCTCGGGCCAGAGGCGCTTGACGGCCTGCGCCAGCACGTGGGAGCAGGTGTGCCAATAGGTCTTGCGGTACTCGGGATTTTCAAACGTGAACTGGTTTTCTTCGTTGACTTTGACTTCTTCAGACATTTTATTTACCTCCATGTTGCTTGAGGGTGCAAAAAAGCTCCACCCCCGATGTCCTCAGGGGTGAAGCATTCAAATACTCCACGGTTCCACCCTGCTTGCGCATAGCGCCGCTTGTGTCCGCTGTAACGGGCGATCCCGTCCCGCTTGTTTCGCGGGCGGCTCAAGGGTGGTACTGCCGGTCTCTTCCGCAGGATGCTCGCAGCAAACGCATCCCTCTCTGCGCGGGGAAACTCCGGTTTCTTCCCTATCCGTGCCATTTTGATGATGGGATTGTACTCCCGCCGCAGCCGTTTGTCAAGCAAAAAGTGCGCACATCGTGCGCACTTTCACAGAAAATTCATCAAAATTCCGGCGGGCGGTTCTTCGTCGGCTTGTCGTCGTCATCGTCCTTGCCGAGAAGACCGGAAAAGAACTTTTTTCGTTTTTCGTAGCTCTCCTGCTTTTCCCGCTCCTGCTCTGCCCTATAGCGCGCGTCGGCCTCAAGCTCTTCGATGCGCTCGCGTGCGGCGGCCTGCAAGAGCTCGGGATTGCTGTCCCAAAGGAGCGTGCGCAGCTCCTCTACTGTTTTCCCTTCGCAGACGTCTGCAAAGCGGCGCTTGCGGATCTCCTCCGGCTCGAAAAACGCCATGCGGCCGCACCAGGGGCAGATGTACATGTCGACCTCGACATGATCGGTCCAGAGGTTCGAGCCAAGACTCGAGCCGTTCATCTCGAGCGTCTGCGCTCCGCGGTTTTCCATCGCGTGGCCGCAGACACAAAGTTTGTCAAGCATGTGTCTTCTCCTTTCGGTGCACCTCGTGCTTGGGGATGTCATTGTAAAAGGCGAAGGTCTCTTCAAAGAGTGCGGTGCCGTAGGCGCGCAGCTTTTCGCAGTAATCGTCGTAAGCGGCGATCATCTGCCGCGCCTCGTCCGTCAGCGCCGCACCACCGCCATTTTTGCCGCCGACGTTCGAATCGAGCAGCTTGAAGCCCAGCCCGTCCTCGGCGTTGCGGATGACCGTCCACGCCTTGGAATAGGCCATAGACATCGACAGTGCCGCCGCGCGCAGCGAATGCAGCTCGTCCACGCGCTTCAAAAGCTGGGACACACCGGGGCCAAAGCATTTCTGGTCGGAAAAAAGGCGGGCGGAGAGAACAACGTGCAGGTCACGATCCATAGGGCGGCACTTCCTTTCTGTTGCGTCTTATTATATCCGGACGAATTCCATCCGTCAATACGGCAAAAGCTAAGCGGGAGCGTGCCGCTCCCGCTCTCTTCACTTCAAGGTGTTGTAGTGCGTGTTTTCGCCGTCGAGCAAAAAGCCGTCCGTGTCGTGCACACGGCCGTTGGACAGCATCTGCCGGTAGCGAAGGTCATAGGAATAGAGCTCGTCGTTCGTGATGCCGGTCAGGCTGCGTCCGTTGCTGCGCAGCTGCGCGTTCGCGCTCTTTTTAGTCTCGGGATTCAGATAGGTCTTGCCGTAGAGGTTACCGTTTTCGTGCGTGATGGTCTTGTCGCTGCCAAAATAGCGGCTGCGGTCGCTGGCGCTCGCGGCGGCGTTGCGGCGGCTGACGCCGCGCGTCGTATCGTTCTCCCCGTCGCCGTCCATGTCGTCGCCCATCATGCCGTCGCCGGTCACGCTGTCGTCTTGCTTGTTTTCGCCGCTCATGTCGTCGCCGGGCGAGTTATCGTCCTTCTTGTCGCTGTCCGCCGCGCCGTTGTCGGTCGTACTGTTCGACGGGTCGTTGGCGGTGTTGTTGTCCTTCTTCTCCCCGCAGCCCGCGAGCGAGAAGAGCAGCAGCGCCGTCACAAAAAGCATGGCAAGAGTCTGCTTCATCTCTGCATTTCTCCTTACGTTCATCTCCCGCGATACCCAAGCAATAGTATGCGCATGAAACAACAAGAAACCAGACGTAAATTTTGTCAAAATACGTTTTCTATTGCGCCGCGCACGGCGCAATTAAAATAAAATCCGTTTTCCGCCGCGACATGCGCGTGGCGGAAAACACTTTGCGCGAAGCGAGTGTCGAATTGTCCGCTTTTCAGCGGACAATCGAGGCACAGAGCACAGCGAATCTCTTTCGAAAAGGCGGCTGTGCCGTCTTTTCGAAAAAAAGCAAAAAAAGAGGACACCTTACGGTGTCCTCTTTTTTTGAGTAATCTTACTTGCTCGCCTTCGCGGCCTTGAAGGCCTCGATCAGCATCGGGGTGACCTT
>CAVFND010000190.1:0-3903 GCA_963623615.1 Oscillibacter sp. ER4
GCGCACGTCTGAGCGAGGGCTACATGGGCGAGCTGAAGGCGTCGGGCGATTACGGCCTGCTCGTGCCCTACGCGGGGCGGCGGCTGATGGACGACTGGCCCGCCGCGACGGGCTGCCTCTACGGTTTGATGACCCTCGACGGAACCGTCGTGACGGACGCGGTGTATTCGAACGTCTTTTATCCGAGCTATTACGAAAACTATGAGCGGCATCCGCTGCCGGTGCTCGTTCTGATGCAGGGAGAAGCGTCAAACGAGATAGAGGGATTTGCGCCGAGTTATACGGTGGCAGCGGCGGACGGCAGCTGGGTCCTGGAGGAGAGCTGCTGTGCGCTGAGCACGAGCAGACGCGGCCTGCTGCTCTTCGGCGATGACGCGCTGACCGTGATGGACGCGTCCGGCAAGGTCACGCAGAGGCTTTCCTATCAGGAGATGGGAATTTCCGATGAGGATGTGGGGAATATGATCTCCAGTCTCCTGTGTGGCGGCGATCCCAGCGGACACCGCAGCGGCGACCGCATTGCGATCGGCTGGGTCGACGACGATACCTACCAAAACATCCGATATTACGATCTTTCCACCGGTGAGACCGGCGAGATGGCATGGGATGAATTCGACGCGCTGGACGGCGCGCCGAGCGAAGACTATGTCGAGCCGACCTACGCCGTCGCGGATGCGTACCGCATGACGGACGAGGCGCTCGGCAGCGACGCGCCCGGTCTGCTTTTCGTACAGGACTACAGCGAGGACGGCCTGACTGTTTCTTACTACCGCGACGACGGCACGCCTCTTGAGAGCCTGACGCTGCGCGGCGAGAGATGGTATCAGCAGGTTGCCCTGCGCGGCGGGCTCGTCGAGCGGCTTGACCTGAACACCGCCTCGTACTGCGACCTTGAGACCATGGACTGCGTGTTCGAGACCTATCTCGGCTATGAGGCGGACTGAGAAAGGAGAGCGATATGAAAAACGTCAAAAAGACAAAGCGCGCCGTATCGACCATCGCGTGGGCCGCGGCGATCCTCATACTATTCTGATGGACCGCGCCCGAGCAGCGGGTGAGCCGGTTCGTGTCGAAAAACGCAGAGGTGCTGGAGGAATCGCTCGGCACAGATCTGTCCGGCGGCTATCCCGGCGGTCTGGGCATTCAGTATTACAACTGCTGGGGAGAAAACAGCGGGCATCCCATCGGCGAATTCTGCTTCGGCCCGTCGATTCTGCACGGACGTCAGTATTACGGCTGCTATTATTCACCCAATGATGAGCCGCGCGGCTTCCAGAGCGTGGAGGTCACGCTCGTGCCGGACGGCGAGAACCGCTGGACATGGCGCGCCGAGGGCGATAACCGCGGCATGACGAAGAAAATCACGGACAAGTGGTACTATTTTGAAGCGTGGCTGTAAAAGGGAAAAGGCACTCTCTTTTCAAAAAAAGAGAGTGCCTTTTTGCACGTTAAAAATGTCAGGCGGCCTGTAAGACCTCGCGCTTTTTCCAACTCGCGAAGCCGTAGAGGTCGTTGAGCAGGAAGATGCTGAAGTTGACCGCTACGGGGATGTAGGCGGGATTTTCCATCGACGCCATGACCCACAGCACGATGAGCACGACGTCGTTCGCGGCATAGCCCATTGCGTAGTAGTAGGACGAGCGCAGCATCGTCAGCGCCGCGGTGAGGAAGCCCGTGATAACCGACACGGTGCTGAAAAAGAGGTTCGGCGTGTCGAGTGCTTTCAAAATGAAATAGAACGCCGCCGTGACGGCGACGGTGCTGACGGCCAGCACCGCGAGGTGCCTGCGTGCGAGCGTCTGGATCGCGACCTCGCTGCCGTTTTCCTTTGACGGATTTTTGAGCCACGTGACCGTCGACCAGACGGCCCTCGGCAGTGTCATGCCGAGGTAGGTGATCATCTCGTCCCAGTAGCGGAAGCGGAACGAGATCACGCCGTACAGAATGCTGAAAACGATCATTAAGATCTGCGCCCAGACATTTCCTTGATGTATTGTAGTCCTACAAATTTCTCGCACGGGTGCGAGGGGAGTGCGGCGTGCGCGCCGCAGCACTAAGGGGGGTGATTGGCAGTCTCGGGCTTGAATGACCTTTATGCCTCCGGAACGGGAATGCTTGCGCGCGGCGTTGCCGCGGTTGGTGTTGCTGTACGATTTGATTTGCTCCTACTATCCGCTGCCGCTCTGCCAGTCTCGTAGTTGTGCAGCCTAATTTCCGTTTACCGCCAGTCTCCACAATGCGGCGAGCGAAGCAATGCCGCATTCGGCAAGCAGTCTGCTGCCATGCTGCCGTCACACGCGCCTCACGGTAGTAAGGCGCGGCTGCAATATGTAACGACTCGTAGGGATTCATGGCGAAGCCATGTACACCGCACCCCCACACTGCGCAGCGCGTGCAGCTCTTCAAGCCCCAGACCGGCAATGTGCGGGGGCGAGGGGGAAGGCCCCTCGTCCTTTCTCTCGGGGGATTTAAAGGGGGGGATACTCTCTTTCGAGAAAGAGAGTATCCCCCCCTTTTGACGCACTCCCTGCGCGGCGCAGGGAAAAATGCAGAAGCTTACTTCTGCGCCTTTAATAACCTGCGTTGAGCCAGAATCCCCGGCAAGATCGCACACAGCGACCCAATCAGGAAGCAGATGATGCCAACGATCATATTGAGCGGAATTTCCTCCTTGAGGAAAATAAGCGCGAAGATCGGCGCCAAAATGGGCTTTAGGAAGAAAATGAGCGACGCCTCCTGTGCCGACGTTTTCTCCATCGCCATCATGTGGCAGACGAAGCCTGCCGCGGAGTTGATGCAGCAGATATACAGCAGCGCCGGAATGGCCGAGGCGGGGATGTTCTCAAAGAGCGGCACATCGACAAAGAGATTCAGCCCCACCGCGCCATAGAGCGACGCGCCCACCGCCGTGCGGCCGAAGAGCAGGATGAGCACGAGCTCGCCCGCGCCGAAAAGAAAGCTCAGACATGTGACGGCGATGCCGCCGAAGCGCGGCGTGCGCTTTTTGCCGAACACGCTGTAGAGCGAGAACATCACGGCGGCAAGGATCGCAAGCACCGCGCCCGTGGGGTCGAGCGTCGCGTGAATGGGGTCAATGATGATGAGCGCCGCCGTGAGCTCTAAAATGAGGGCGATGATGTGGTTGCGGTGGATCTCCTCGCGCAGGAAGAGGTGGGCGAACACCGTGACGAAGATCGGGTTGCAGGAGAAGATGACCGCCACGACCGACGCGCGCGTATACGTTACGGACATCTGATAAAGCGACATCGCGATGACGACGCACAGAAAGCCCGAGAGCGCGAAAAAGCCGATGTCCTTTCGCGTGAGCGCGGCATTTTTCTTCTTCATCGAGCGCGAGGCGAACGGGATGAGCAGGATGCCGCCGACAAGGAAGCGCAGGCACGTGATCTGCATGGGCGCAAACACGCCGTGTACGGTTTTGAGCATAACCTCCATCGTGCTGAAGATCACAGCGCAGAGGACAATGTAAAAGTAGCCGGAGCGGGAACGGTTCATAGCTGGATATCTCCCTTATTCATCAAATAAAAGCAGTATATTCCTTTTTTTGACGGAACGCAAGGGATGCTTGACAAAAGCTGAATTTGAGATATAATATCCCAAGTGAAACGCAATGAAAAAGTCAGCTTTGCAGACGAGCCTGAAGCGAGAGGGAAATGGTGCAAGCCCTCGGCCACCGGTGCGAAGCAGCCGCTTTGGAGCCGTCCGCGAGGAGCGGAACGCCTCGTCCCCGTTACCGGACGGCTAAGATGCTTTCCCAGGTGGAAAGATAATTAGGGTGGTACCGTGAAGTGTCAAGTCTTCGCCCCTATGCAGGGACGGGGGCTTTATTTTTTTGGAAAGGAACAGATCATGCATAAAAAAGTGTGCCTGCTGTTATCGCTC
>CAVFND010000191.1:0-3888 GCA_963623615.1 Oscillibacter sp. ER4
GACATACACCGGCACGAGCTTTAAAAGCGCTTCGAGCCGTTCTCTGAGCTCGGGCAGCACGGCACCGTCGACAGCGATGGTGCCGTTGTAATCGAATACGACGTTTGCAATGTCCATCGGCGCACGGCCGGGGATCTCGATATGCAGCACAGGTCTCCTCCTTTTAGCCGAACGCGCCTTCGAGGAACGCGCGCGTTTCCTTTTCTTGCGGGTCTGTGAGCAAATGCTCCCCCTGTTCGATGAGCTGTCCGTTGTAGAGGAATATCGCCGTGTCGGCGATGCGCCGCGCCTGCGCAAGGTTGTGCGTCACGACGACGACCGTGTATCGCTCCTTTAATTGCAGCAGCAGCTCTTCGACCGTCTGCGTCGCGCGCACGTCGAGCGCCGAGCACGGCTCGTCGAGCAGCAGGATATTAGGCTACACCGTCAGCGCCCGCGCGATGCAGAGGCGCTGCTGCTGGCCGCCCGAGAGCTTTTGCGCGTTTTTACGCAGATCGTCCTTCACCTCGTCGTAAAGACCGCAGAGCTGAAGCTTTTCGATTGCCAGCGCTTCAAGCGCTTTCTTGTCCCGCTGCCCGTAATACTGCGGGGCAAAGGTCAGGTTTTAGAGGATAGAGAACGGGAACGGCGTCGGCGTCTGAAAAACGAGCCCCACACGGCGGCGCAGCTCTTCGCTCGGCAGGCGGGAAATGTCTGTGCCGTCAAGCGCGATCTCGCCGCGCACCTCCGCCCCCGGCTCCTGCGTCAGAAGGCCGTTCATGCACCGCAGCAGCGTCGACTTGCCGCAGCCCGAGGGGCCGATGATGGCGGTGATCTCATTTTTCGGGATATCGGCAGAAATATGCTCAATGGCGGGCTTTCCGTCGTAAAACGCAGAAATGTCCCGCAGCGTCATGACAGGATTCATCGTTTATGGCTCCTTCCGGCGTAAATGCTCGCCAGCAGATTGCAGATCAGGATGAGGGCCATCATCACAAAGGCCGTGCCGTAGGCCGCACCCATGGAGGTCTCGCCCTGCGCCACCAGCAGATAAAGGTGCATCGGCAGCGCCATGGCAGGCTTGAGCACCGAATCCGGTACCGCGGCGTAGGCGACCGCTCCCGTAAAGATGAGCGGTGCGGTCGCGCCCATGGCGTAGCAGCCGCCGAGGATCACGCCCGAGACAAGCTCGCCCCGGCATTGCGGCAGCACGAGCTTTGCGATGGCGTAGCGCTTTGAGCAGCCCAGCGCGTAGGCCGAGCGTAGCATCTGCGGTGATACCTCGCCAAAGGCCTTTTCGGCCCGCACCTCGATAAAGGGCAGGATTATGATGCCAAGCGCCGTACCGGCGGAGAGCACGCACCGCCCGAGCCCGAGATCGCGCACAAGGAAGCTGTAGGCAAAAAGGCCCAGCACGATCGACGGGATGCCCGAGATGCACTGGATGACAAGGCGGATAGCGCGCGCCGTTTTGCGTCCCTTGCAGTAAAAGACGAGATACAGCGCCGTTGCGATAGCAGGGATGGCCCCGATCACAATGGCGACGAGTGTAAAATACAGGCTGCCGACAATGGCGGGCCAGATGCCGCCCTCAGAGCCCAGCACCGCGCCGCGCGGCGACTGTGTGATAAAGTCCCAACTGATGGAAGCGCCGCCCTTCCAGAAGATGTAGCCGAACAGGAACAGGATGATCCCCAGCACGAGAATGATTCCCACATAGGCCCAGAGCCTGACAAGCAGCGCGCGAAAGCTTCTCTTTCTCATTTGCCGCCCTCCTCACGCCGCAGCAGGCGGTCACGCAGCAGAGAAATGCCGACGTTGATGATGAAGAGCAGCACCATCAGCACAAGTCCCGCTGCGTACAGCGCATGGTAGTGCGTGCTGCCGACCACGGCAGTACCCATCTCGAGCGCGATGACGGCAGCAATGCTCTCGCCCTTGCCGAGCAGCGTCGGGAAAAGGTTCGCGTTGCCCATCACCATCATCACGGCCATCGTCTCGCCCATCGCGCGGCCGATGGTCAGCACCATCGAAAGCAGGATATTTTTCCACGAGGCCGGCAGGATGACTGCCGCCACCGTGTACCACGGCGAGATGCCGAGCGCGTCCGCCGCGGGCAGATACCGCTCTTTCGCCTTCAAGATCGTCTCGCTGCACGAGGAAACAAGGTAAGGCAGCAGCATCACCGCAAGCAGTATCCCCGCTGCCAGCACGCACGAGCCCGTATGCACGCCCGCTTTCAGAAAGAGCTTGACGAGCACAAGAAGGCCTACAAAGCCGTAGACGACCGACGGGATGCCCGCGAGTAGGTCGATGAGCGGATAGAGGAGCGCGCGCGTCTTCGCGTCCGCCGCACAGGAGAGGAACACCGCCGCACCGAGCCCGACAAGGGACGCGAGCAGCATCGCGATGAGCGAAACGTAGAGCGTGCCCATAATGAAGTTGAAAATGCCGAACGAGGCGCCCGTTCCCGTATAGTCAATGGGCATCCAGCGCTGGCCAAAGAGAAAGTCCTTCACCGGGACTTCTTCAAACGTCGGCAGCGCCTCCTGCACGATAAAATAGATGACGAACGCCAGCACGAGCACTGTCAGGATCGTAAGCGCATACAGCAACGCGGAAAACAGCGCGTTTTTGGCCCGGCGCATAGGCAGGACCTCCCTTCGCAAAGGTGTCTTTTGAGCAGATAAACGCTGCCACCGAAGATGGTGGCAGCGTTTACGGATGGTTCAGGAATTAGGCTGCGGGAGTAAAGGCGGGGATGTAGCCGTTGGCGACGACGACGTCATAGCCGGTCTGGGAGAAGACGTAGTCGATGAACGCCTGCTCGGACTCGGTGACAGGCGCGCCAGTGACGAACATGACGGGGCGCTGCACAGTATAATCGCCGCTGATGATGTTCTCCTCGTTGGCCTCGATACCGTCGACCTTCATGGCGAACAGGACCTGGCCGTTGGCGTTGGCCTTGTTGTAAGCGCCGAAGCCGGCGTAGCCGATGCCCCAGGGATCGTTTGCGACGTTGGTGGCGAGCTCGGTCATGGAAGCGGACTGGGTAGCGGAAGCGGTGACTTCGCTCTCACCCATGATGGCCTTCTGGAAGACCTCGTAAGCGCCGCCGGACAGGTCACGGATGTAGACGTTGATGGCCTCGGCAGGCAGGGAGGGATCGACCTGGTCCCAGGTGGTGATCTCACCGGCGAAGATCTGGCGGATCAGGTCGGTGGACATGTCATCCATCACGGAGCAGACGGGGTTGGAAGCGTTGACGGAAACGGTCAGCGCGTCACGGGCGACGATGTACTGACTGTAATTTTCGCCAAGGGCCTCGACCTCGGAATCCTTGATGTCGCGGGCGAGCATGCCGAAATCAGCCGTGCCGTCGATGGCGGCACTGACACCGACACCGGAGCCGCCGGGCGCGACATAGATGGAGATGTTCTCCTCAGGGAAGGAGGGGGCCACCGCGTTCCACTTCACATATTCCTCAGTGAAGGAGGAAGCGAGGGAAGAGATGATAGGGTACAGGGATGTGGAGCCGCAGAACAAGATGTTGGACTGGAACTCCGTCTCGGCAGACGGGTCACTATTCGTATCGCCGTTCGTGTCGGTGTCGGCGTTCTGGCCGCAGGCAGCCAGAGCCAGCGTCATCACGAGGGCCAGCAATAAGGCAAAAATTTTTTTTCATTTGTAGATCCTCCAAAATATGATCGCAGTGTTTACTGTGTTTTGTAGTCTAAAAGAGCAGGTGCAAACTGTCAAATTGAGGATTTTGCTGCTGACCTATTTATCATCGTTTTTTTCGATACTGCGGTGAGACTTCCAGCAATGCAGAAGGCGTAGCCGGAATGATTGTCAGACGCAGATTTAGGTAAATAGGTCTAAAGAAAAACGAGCGCAGCATTTCTGTAC
>CAVFND010000192.1:0-3861 GCA_963623615.1 Oscillibacter sp. ER4
ACATGGCTGCGGCGCGACAAGGACATCCACTGGTTTTATTGGAAAAAAACGAGGATTCTCCCCGATTGCCTCGTTTTTTCGACAGAAATTCTCCATGACTATGGCGTATCCTGACTTTAAAGCGGACGAGCCGTCCGCAAAAAAGAAAGGAAAGAAAAGCCATGAAAAAAATCGCAAACCTTCAGGACCTGTTTCTCCTCTCTGCGCGCCGCGATCGCACGAGCGTGACGGTGTTTCTCGTCAACGGCTTCCAGATGCGCGGTGTCATCACGGGCTTTGACAGCTTTGTCGTCATCTTGGAGAGCGACGGCAAGCAGCAGATGCTCTACAAGCACGCGATCTCGACGATCGTGCCCATCGCGGCCATTGACCTCAAAGGCGCGGAGGAAAGCGAGGAATAAGCACGCCTGATGCAGGAGTGTGCCATGAAATCTACATCCGTTTCCACAAAGATCATCACGATCCTGCTCCTTTTGGCGGTCATCGGGTATTTCGCCGTGCAGGGCTACAACTACTTTGTCAGCCCCGAGACGACCACGCTTGTCTACCGCTACCGCAGCGAGCAGTCCATCGCCGTGCGCGGCTATGTCGTGCGCAGCGAGCAGGTCGTCGACTGCGGCGAAACGCTTCTCGAGCTTGCGCACGCCGAGGGTGAGCGTGTGGGTCAGGGCGACACCATCGCCACCGTCTACCGCTCGGCGGACGCGCTCAATACAACGCAGCAGCTCGAAACCCTGCGCGCACAGAAAGAGCAGCTTGAATACGCCAAGAGCGCTTCGAGCGACGCGGCGACCGCGCTGCGACTGGATACCGACATCCGCGAGCAGATCATCTCTGTCCGCGCGGCCTATGAGTCGGGCGCGTACAGCTCGCTCGACACGCTGATCCCCCAGCTCAAAACGACGGTCTTAAAGCGCGAATACGCCTATAACGGCAGCGACGACTTAACGGCGAAGCTCGACGAGCTGAACGCGCAGATCACCGCGCTGTCAAGCGCGGCGAGCGGCGGCACGACGCGCATCACAGCACCCGTGTCGGGTACATACAGCGCCGTCGCCGACGGATACGAAAGCGTGCTGACGCCGGAGGCGCTTGAGACGATGACGCCCTCGCAGCTCTCGTCCGTCGCGCCGCAGAGCGTTTCTACCACGGTGGGCAAGCTCATCCAGGGAAGCGCCTGGTACTTCGCCGCAAACGTGAACGAGGAGGATGCCGCATCCCTAAAAGAGGGCAGCAGGCTGACGCTTCGCATGGCGTCGGGCGTCGACTTTGACCTGCCCGTCACGCTCACGCGCATCAGCGCCGCGGAAAACGGCAAGTGCCTGCTGGTTTTGAAGAGCACGCGGTACTTATCCTATATGACGCTGCTGCGCGAGCAGAACGCCGAGCTCATTCTGAGCGAGTACGAGGGCCTGCGCGTGCCGAAAAATGCGCTGCGCGTGGATGAAAACGGCGTATCCGGCGTTTACTGTCTCGTCGGCCGCGTGGCGTACTTCAAGCCCGTGAGCATCGTCTATCAGGGCAGCGACTACTGCCTTGTCACGCCCGGCGAGATCGAAGCCGCCACGGACAGTCAAAAGTCCCTTTACACCCTGCGACCGAACGATGAGGTCATCGTTTCGGCAGGGGAGCTATATAACGGAAAGGTCGTAGATTAGAAATGAGCATTGCTGAAAACATCGCGCGCGTGCGCGCAAACATCGCCGCGGCTGCCAAAGAGGCGGGCCGCGACGTAAGTGAGATCACGCTCGTCGGTGCGAGCAAGATGAACGACGCGGACGCCTGCCGTCAGGCCATCGCCGCGGGCATCGACGTGCTGGGCGAGAACCGCGAGCAGGAGATGACGAAAAAGCTCGCAGAGCACGCCTATGACGGCGCGCCCCTGCACTTTATCGGTCACCTCCAGCGCAACAAGGTGAAAAATGTCGTCGGCAAGGTCGCGATGATCGAATCGGTCGGCTCGCTCGAGCTGCTCTCTGCCATCGACAAGCAGGCCGAGAAGCTGGGCATCGTGCAGGATATCCTGCTTGAGGTGAATATCGGCGGCGAGGAAGCCAAGAGCGGCTTTGCGCCCGAGAATCTTGAGCAGGCGGCGGAAGAGGCCAAAAAGTGCGCAAATGTCCGCGTGCGCGGCCTCATGTGCATCCCGCCGGTCACCGAGGGCGAGCACGGGAGCCTGCCGTACTTTGAAAAAGTTCATGCACTTTATGTTGACATCAATGCCAAGTTGTATGATAATACACTTGATATACTGTCAATGGGCATGAGCGGCGACTATGAAGACGCGGTGCGCGCAGGCGCGACGATGGTGCGCGTCGGCACGGCGATCTTCGGTGCCCGCAATTACACGATTTGATCGAGGAGGTCTTGATACCATGGGTATTTTTGATGATCTGAAAAAGTGGGCTCACCCCTACGAGGATGAGGACGAGGAATATGAAGATGATTTCCCCGATCTGAGAGACCGCGGCGACACGGGCGCGTTTGCCGACCGCCGCAGCGCCGAGCGCAAGGCGGAGGACCGCCGCAACAAAGTCGTGAACATCAACGCGACCACGCAGCTCAAGGTCGTGCTCGTCAAGCCCGAGCGCTTTGAAAACGCCAGTGAGATCGCCGACCACCTGAAGGAAAAGCGCACGGTGGTCATCAACCTTGAGTCCACGAACAAGGACATTGCAAGAAGGCTCATCGACTTCCTCTCCGGCGTTGCCTACGCGGGCGAGGGCAAGATCAAAAAGGTCGCGGCCAACACATACATCATCACGCCCTACCATGTGGACATCATGGGAGATCTGATCGACGAGCTGGAAAACAACGGCCTGTACCTGTAAAGAAACGGAGAGTGGGATAGCATGCTGACACCGCAGGAAGTTTCCGGCCGCGCTTTCAGCAAAGCGGCCTTCGGCGGGTATAATATGGCGATGGTCGACGAGTTTCTCGACGAGCTGACCGACGATTATACCTCGCTCTATAAAGAAAACGCCGCCCTCAAGGCCAAGCTCAAGGTGCTGGTCGACAAGGTGGAGGAATATCGCGCGACGGAGGATTCCATGCGCGCCGCCCTCCTGACCGCCCAGCGCATGGCCAACACCATGGTCGAAGAGGCCGAGGAGAAGAAAAAGGCCATGCTCGCCGGCGCCGAGGACGAAGCCCGCGCCAAAATCGGCGCGCTGCAGAGCGACGTCGAGCTCGAGCAGCGCCGCCTGAACGCGGCCAAGGCCGCGACGGCGGAATTTTTGCAGAAGACGCGCGAGCTCGCGCAGGCGCAGCTTGCGCTCCTCGAGCGCGCGCCCGACCTGACGCCCGAGGAGATCGCGGGCGGCGAAAAGGCCGAGCAGAAGGCTGAGGCCGACGTGAACGCCATCGAGGAAAAGATCCTCGCATCCTTCCGCCCCGCGGCGGAGGAGGCCGCGCCCGAAAAGGCGCAGGAGACCGCGCCGGCGGAGGAGCAGAGCGCGCCGAAGGCCGAAGAGGCCAAGGCAGAGCCGCTTGAGCCGGACGACAGCCCGTTTGTGGAAACGGCCAGCCATGCCATCCGTCTGGATGACCTCAAGTTCGGCCGCAACTATCACGGAGAAGAGTAACACAGCAAAAGGGCGGTCTTGGCCGACTCCACATAAGAAAACATGCGCCGCAAAAGGTAAATTTTGCACGGATTCCTTCGTTGCGCCGTCTTGCCATGCGTCAGCATGTCTGCGCCGCCGCGCCTCGGCTCCGCACAAAATTTGCTCTTTTTCGGTGCAAAGCAGTTTTGCCAATGAATTTTTGAGATGAAATCGGCTGAAAAAATCTCCCCATACTGGCGTATGGGGAGATTTTTTCGGTCGTATTTCAGCCAAAAAGGCGCAGGCAAAACCGCAT
>CAVFND010000193.1:0-474 GCA_963623615.1 Oscillibacter sp. ER4
ACGCTGCTTGAAGCCGTCGCAGCTGCGCAGCGCCTCGCCTTCACACTGCTGCGCGATGCAAGCGGCGACGCCGAGCTCTACCTCAGCGAGATCGACAGCAGCAACAAGCGCTTCACCGTGAGCTTTGACTACGCCGTCAGCGGCACGCCGCTGCGCTTTTCCGACGGCAGCCACGCTGCCACGGTCACGATTGAGGGTCAGACCATCACGGAATTTTCCCTCCACTGCCGCAGCTATACGATCAGCGACTCCCCTGCGCTGCTGCTGCCCATCCGTCAGGCCGCGGCCATCGCGGGCAGCAAATATTTGAGCGCCGAGCTGCGCGTCTGCTACGACGAGCGCGGCGCGGACACCGTCGGCGTCGGCTGGTTTGCCGACTGATTTCCCGAGAAAGGACGCCCGAAGAATATGAAAACCTCGCGGCTTAAAACGATCGTCATCGTCATTTTGCTGCTCGTCAACACATTTCTGCTC
>CAVFND010000193.1:540-3836 GCA_963623615.1 Oscillibacter sp. ER4
CTCGAACGAGCGCCGTATCGAGCAGCTTTGCACGCTTTTTGAAAAAAACGGCGTCGACTTCGACCGCGCGCTGCTGCCCGATGAGGAATCGCACCTCTCACTTTCGCCCGAGCGCAACGCCGCGCGCGAGGAGGCCTTCGCCTCCGCCCTGCTCGGCACCGCCACCGCCAGCGATCCCGGCGGCGGCGTGCGCCGCTTCACCGGCGAATACGGCTCGTGCTCCATCCGCTCCGGAGGCATGGTCGATGCGCTTATCTCCCGTCCCGTCGACGATCCCGAGAGCTTTTGCAGGCAGCTCTTCAAAACGTTTGGCTATGCGCAGCTTTCGTCCCAGCTTACAAACGGCAGCGGCAGCGTCACGGCCGTGCGCAGCGAAAAGGGACAGCTCATCTTCAACGCCTCGCTGACGCTCACGTTTTCCGACAGCTCGCTCACCGGCGTTTCCGGTACGTTTCTGCCCACGCTCGACGAGAGCCGCCGCGCCGATGGTCTCGACGCGGTCGACGCGCTCGTGCATTTTCTCGACTATTGCAGTGCTTCGGGCGTCGTCTGCACGGAGGTCCGCACGCTGGACGAAGGCTATCTTCTCCAGACATCGTCCGCCTCACCGCTGCGGCTGCAAAGCGTGTGGCGCATCTCCACGGATGTCAGCAGTTATTATGTGAACTGCAAAACCGGTGAGATCACGCGAGAATGAAATTTTTCTTGCAGCATTTCTAATTTCTTACTGCACAGCATTGCTTTTTCTGTTTTTTTTGGTATACTGTTGATGTATTATGTGAATACCATGAGCAGGCGGTTTTCCCTGCTGTTTTGCGATAACGAAAAGAAGTCTCACCGTCTCTTATTAAGGAGTTACTATGACGAAATACATCGTGCAGGGCGGTCATCCGCTCTTTGGTGAAGTGCGCATCAGCGGCGCAAAGAACGCCGCAGTCGCCATCATTCCCGCCGCCCTTCTGGTCGACGGCGTCTGCCGCATTGAAAATATTCCCCAGATCTCCGACGTGACCGCGCTGCTCAAGATTTTAGAACAGCTCGGCGCGAATGTCCGTTTCCTCAACCGCAGCGATGTCGAGATCGACTGCCGCCATATCGCCACCACGCAGGTCTCGCAGGAGCTCGCGCACAAGATCCGCGCCTCCTACTACCTCATCGGCGCGCTGCTCGGCCGCTTCGGCGAGGCCGAGGTCTCGATGCCCGGCGGCTGCAACTTCGGCGGCGTGCGCCCCATCGATCAGCACGTCAAGGGCTTCGTCGCCATGGGTGCCGAGGTGCGCGAGGGCGACTTCATCTGCGCCAAGGCAAGCGGCGGCCGCATGAAGGGCGCGAACGTCTACCTCGACGTGGTTTCCGTCGGCGCAACGATGAACATCATGATGGCTGCGGCGCTCGCCGACGGCACCACCGTCATCGAAAATGCCGCCAAAGAGCCGCACATCGTCGACCTTGCCAACTTCTTAAACTCCATGGGCGCGAACATTAAGGGTGCCGGCACCGACACCATTCGTATTTTCGGCGTGGACAAGCTCCACGGCGGCACCTATGCCATCATCCCCGACCAGATCGAGGCGGGCACCTACATGGCGGCGGTCGCCGCCTGCGGCGGGCAGGTCCTCGTGCGCGGCATCATCCCCAAGCACATGGACTGCATCACCGCCAAGCTTCAGGAGATGGGCGTGCAGGTCGAGGAGCAGGACGACACGCTGCTCGTGCGCCGCTCGGGCAAGCTCCGCCGCACCAACGTCAAAACGCTGCCTTACCCCGGTTTCCCAACCGATATGCAGCCGCAGATCACCGTTGCCCTCTGCCTTGCCGAGGGGACGAGCATGGTCACCGAGGGCGTGTGGGACAACCGCTACCGCTACGTCGGCGAGCTGACGCGCATGGGCGCGCAGATCCGCGTCGAGGGCCGCAGCGCCGTTGTCGAAGGCATCGACCATCTGACCCCCGCGAGCGTGCAGGCCTACGACCTCCGCGCAGGTGCTGCCATGGTCATCGCCGCGCTGGCCGCCGAGGGCACGAGCGAGGTCTCGAACGTCCACTACATCGAGCGCGGCTACGAGGATATCATCGGCAAGCTCCGCAACCTCGGCGCGCAGATCGACAGCGTCGAGTGTGAGGAGAGCGTCGAGACCCGTCAGATCGGCTGATTTATCAAAAAAGCGCCTGCCGCGGCAAGGCGCTTTCCTTTTAGAAAGGGCACATTATGTATACCAATATTTACACTTCTTCCCTGCCGCCAGAACTTCTCGCCATGGCGGAAACGCCCGTCATGCAGCGGCTGTCGCGCGTCGGCATGCACTGCGGCTGCGAATACACGGCCTATCCCATCTACCGCAACGCGCTCGCGCCGTATTCGCGCCACACGCATTCGCTCGGCACGGCGGCCATCGTCTGGCACTTCACGCACGACTTAAAGCAAGCCATTGCAGGCCTGCTGCACGATATCGCAACGCCCGCGTTCGCCCACGTGGTCGACTTTCTGAATGGTGACCATCTCAAGCAGGAATCGACCGAGAGCCGCACGCGCGCGATGATCGCCTCGTCACCCGAGCTGATGGCGCTGCTCGACAAAAACGGCCTGACGCTCGACGATGTGGACGACTACCACCGCTATCCCATCGCCGACAACGATTCGCCCCGCCTCTCCGCAGACCGGCTTGAATACACGCTCGGCAACGCGCGCCTCGTCTTCCACTGTCCGGAAGCGGAGTTGAAACGCATTTTTGACGACCTCTTTGTCGGCAAGAATGAGGGAAACGTCGATGAACTCTGTTTTGCACATGCAGAAATTGCCGACGTCTTTACCCGCCTTTCCCTGCGGCAATCGGAGTGGTTCGTCTCCGATGACGACCGCTTCAGCATGCAGGCGCTGGCCGATCTTCTGCGCGAGGCGCAGCAGCGCGGTGTGCTGACGGTGGACGACCTCTACCTCGACGAGCCGCATGTCATCGGCCTGCTGCTCTCCGATCCCGTCGTTTCCGTGCGCTGGCAGGATTATCGCCGCATCACCGGCACGCTGTCCGGCGCACAAAGGCCGGACAATACATACGCCGTCAAGGTCGCCGCCAAAAAGCGCAGCATCGACCCACTGGTGCAGACGAGCGACGGCCTCCGGCGCTTCACCACGGTCAGCGCAGACTATGCAGCGAAGCTCGCCGCCTTTCGCGCGGATGACTTCGACCGCTGGGTCTGGGCCAAGTACGAATAAAGGGTAAGCGTAAAACTGCAGGTCGGGTTGAAGAGAAGGAACCCAACTGCGATAATGGGGTAAGGAAAAAGAATGTGAAAGA
>CAVFND010000194.1:0-3773 GCA_963623615.1 Oscillibacter sp. ER4
TTGCTGGAGGCGTGGGAGGCATTCAAAATGCGCCGCGTGTGGTTTGTTGACGGCTTCTGCCAGCCCGTGTATGAAATCTGGCTTGCTGAGGCGGTAGCTCGCGGACGCATAAAAGCCCCCGGCTATTTTGACGACCCTCTGCTGCGTGCTGCATGGAGCGGCGCACGGTGGATAGGCCCTGTACAGGGGCAGCTCGACCCCAAAAAGGAGGCCGAAGCCGCGATACTGCTTACCGACTGCGGCATCAAGACGCACGAACAGATCACCCGCGAGCTGGGCGGCGGCGACTGGCAGGAGAACGTAGAACAGCTCAAAGCCGAAAACGAGCTGCTTTCCGCTGCCGGAAGCCCGAAGCATCAAATGCCCGAACCCACTGGTGATTATGGCGATGAGAACGGCGGTGACGGCGATGAGGTTGACTAACTATGAGCATCTGCTTGAGCTGGGCGTATGGAAAATGGCAAACGCTATCTGGAATTACCTGAGCGATACCTGCGCATACTGCCCGCGGAACCGTGAGCGACGCTGCAATGATGATTGCCGTGCCGGCATCAGAGAGTGGCTGAGAGCCCCGTATATCGCATCGAGCGAGATTTGGAAAGAAAGGAATCGGTAAAAGTGAAAGGATTCAATATTAAGCAAAAGTACTATGCGCTGTCCAGCGCTGATGGTATTTCCGCCGAGGTACAGATGTACGGCGACGTTGTGGAGACGTGGCCGACAGACTGGCGGACGGGTAAAAAACTGGACGGCAACTACATTGCGCAGGACGAATTTCTGCGCGATCTGGACGCAATAAAGGGCTGCAAGGATGTTACCATCCGTCTGAACAGTTACGGCGGCGATGTTGTTGTAGGCATCTTGATCCACAACCGGCTCCGCGAGCTGGCCGCAGGCGGCACGAAACTCACCTGCATTGTAGATGGTGTGGCCATGAGCGCCAGCAGTGTCATCATGTGCGCCTGCGATACGGTCAAGGTCAATCCGTCATCCCTCGTGATGATCCACAAGGGCTGGGTGTTCCTTTACGGCAGCTATAACGCAGACGATATGCGCAAGGCCGCCGAGGGCATGGACAGCTACGACAAGGCAATGGTGAGCATCTATAAGCGCAAGAGTGGCATGAGCGATACGGTCATCAGCCACATGATGACCGACGAAACCTACATGACTGGCAAGGAAGCGGTGGAAAAAGGCTTTGCCAACGAAATTATCGAGGATGCCGAGCCGCTGAACATTGCTGCCAGCGCAGACGGTCGCTGCCTTTTTGTGCACGGCCGTAAGATGCACCTCTGTCCCGGCATGATACTGCCGGACAGCATCCCCACAGTCACATCCGATGCAGAAGCATCGGCTGCGATAGATCAGCCTGTGGTCACAGGCAGCGAAAAAGGAGGAGAAAACTCTATGACCAAGGAAGAACTCAGGGCACAGTACCCTGAACTGGTTGCCGAGGTTGAAGCGGATGCACGCGCAGCCGTGGACACTAATGCCGCCATCACAGAAGCGGTGCAGGCTGAAGCGCGCCGTATGCAGGAAATCGACGAGGTGTCCGCTCTGTTTTCGGACGAGTTGGTGCAGGAAGCCAAGTACGGCGATAACAGATGCACTGCTCAGGAGCTCGCCTATCGTGCTGCGCAGAAAGCAGCAAAGCAGGGCAGCAAGTTTCTTGCCGATGCGGTCGGTGACGATGCGGACAGCGGCGCATCTGCCGTGCCGGCCGCCCCCGGCACTGACGGTGATCCCCACGATGAGGACAGCAAAGACAACGTTGAGGCTCAGGCCAAGGCCGCAGTTGCGGCGTTTATGAATCGGAAGGAGGGCAAGTAACCCATGAACAAGAATCTTGTCAGACCCATTGACAGCTGCACGGTGGACAACCTGATAGCAAGACTGTCACCGGCAGCAGAGACCTTCGGCGTGACCATTCGCAAGGAGGGCAGCGTCGAAACAACCTATAAGCGCGGCACGATCCTCGCCATGTCCAGCCGTGACGGCAAGTGCGTCATTCTCGGCACGACTGCGCAGGCCGTCACCGGCGATGGCGCCTCAGCTGCGGAGGTACTTACACCTCATTGCATTCTCGCGGACGACGTAACTGTCGGCAAGGACGCAGATGCCACGGCTGTAGCATATCGCTGCGGCAACTTCAACCGTGCGGCGGTTATAGTCAATTCCGACTATACTCTGACTGCCTCCGATGAGGATGCCCTGCGCAAGTACGACATCATCTTCACTGACATGATGTAAGGAGGAACACTATGGATATTTACAGCACCTATTTCATGCTCGCAGCGGTAAGAGAAATACCTCTGGAGCACACGTTTTTCAAAAACCGCTACTTCCCCACCGACAACGCAATGGACATTTTCGGTACATCCCGCGTCCTTGCGGATTACAAGGAAGACAAGCAGAAGCGCGCTCCCTTTGTACTGCCCCGCATCGGCTCTATCCCCGGTACTCGCGACGGATTCAGCACGGCTGAACTCGAACCGGCCAACATCGCCATATCCATGCCTCTGACGCTTGACCAGCTGCAGAGCCGCGGCTTCGGCGAGTCTCTGCTGTCTACGGCTACCCCTGCCGAGCGTCAGCGTCATTTCCTCGTAAGTGATCTTCAGGAGCTTTCCGCCCGTATTTCACGCAGCGAGGAACTTCTGGCCGTTCAGACTATCCTCAACAACGGCACTACCATGCGCCACCGCACCGATCGTGCGGACGTGTACGAGGATATCGGAGTGCAGTTCTACGACGGAGAAAACAACCCTGCGCTGTTCACTCCCTCGAAAACATGGACGCACAGCACCTACGCAAACGGCACATGGACAAAAGGCAGCTGGTACGATGATATCTGCACCATGATCCGCCAGCTCACTCAGAGCGGCCGCCCCGTGCATGAGATCGTTGTGTCGGAGGATGTCGGAGACTTCCTTATGGATGACGGCTGGATCCTTGCTATGCTGGATAATCGCCGCGCAGAAATGGGTCGCCTCGATCCGAGTGAGCTGACCGAGTTTGTGTATCAGCTGGGTTCGTTCAACTTCAAGGGCCGTGTGCTCCCCATCCTTGTGTCCAACGGCACTTACGAGGACGAGAACGGCGACGATACCGCCTATGTTCCCGACGGCACTGTGATTGCGATCGCCCCCAATGTAGGCCGCGGTCTGTACGGCGGTGTCACTCAGATGGAGACTGACGGCAACTTCCACACTTACGCAGGTAAACGTGTGCCCCAGCACATTTTCACCATTCGTCCGCCCGCCCGTGAAACCCAGCTCTCCTGCCGCCCACTCTTTGTCCCCAACCGCATCAATCCCTGGCGCGTAGCGAAGAACGTGCTCGACTGAGAGGGGAGCAGCATATGATTAAGCTGATAAGCGGCGCTACCCGCATCGGCAAGCGCGTCTACACCCCTGCTGACGGCTGCTTTGAAGCCTCACCGGAGGTTGAGACGCGCCTCGTTGCGCTCCGAGTTGCCATTTTTGCATCTAATGGCGGCGCAGAGGCTGTTGCAACGACTCCTGAGGGGCTTGAGAGCGTCAAAGCGGGCGACGACATGTCCGGCAGCGAAAACGGCGCAGAGAGCGTCGAGAGCGCCCACCTCGACTCCGAGCAGCTCAAAGCACTGACCAATGCCAAGCTCACGGAGCTGGCCAAAGATATGGGCATCGACACCGCCAAGCTCAAGACCAAGGCACAGCTGATAGCCGCAATTACGGATGTTCCGCTGGAGGACGCGATCTCCGAGGATGACGGTAACGCAATTCCTGCGC
>CAVFND010000195.1:0-3771 GCA_963623615.1 Oscillibacter sp. ER4
AGGTAGTCCGCGATCTGCTCGCGCGCCTCCTGCTCCGTGGCCTCGGGCATAAAATAGAGGTCGTTCCACTCGTATTTTTCTGACAGCTGATGCTGCGAGCCGATGACAAAGTCGAGCTCCGGCAGGCGGGAAAGCAGCTCGTCTGCATAGGCAAAGTCGCGCATCGCCTCGCCGAGCTCGATGCCGCGGCGGACGATGATCTTCCCGTCCGCCGTCTGGTCGGCGCGCGCAAAGGTCTCCTCACGATTCGAAAAATCGTGCTCCCAGTGCGTTGTCTCCTTCGGGCGGAACAGGTCTACATGGTCGGTCAGGCACATTTCCTGCAAGCCCTGCGCGATCCCCGCGCGCACCATGTCTTCCACCGGCGTTTTCGAGTCGAACGAAAGCGAACAGTGGGTGTGATAATCGGATAAATACATTTTTTACTCGTTACAGCTTGAACTTTCCGAAAAAGCTCTTATGTGCTTCATAATTTTTCTCGCCGAGCGACTCGCTGAACTTCTTGAGCGCTTCCTTCTGCTCGCGGTTCAGGTTGCGCGGCGTCTCGATATACACGGTGACGTACTGGTCGCCGCGGCCGCGGCCGTTGAGGCCGGGGATGCCCTTGCCCTTCAAGCGGAACGTCGTGCCGCTCTGCGTGCCCTCGGGGATGGTGTACTTCACCTTGCCGTCGATCGTCGGGATCTCGAGCTCCGCGCCGAGCACCGCCTGCGTGAACGTGATGGGCGCTTCGCACAGGACGCTCGTGCCCTCGCGGCGGAAGATCTCGTGCGGACGCACGGACACAACGATCAGAAGATCGCCCGCGGGGCCGCCGTTCTTGCCCGCGTTGCCCTGCGCGCGCAGCGAAATGGTCTGCCCGTTGTCGATGCCCGCAGGGATACTGACCTTGATGGTCTTGCGGTGGCGGATCATGCCCTTGCCGCCGCACTTGGGGCAGGGCTGATGGATAATCTTGCCCTTGCCGCCGCAGCGCTGGCAGGGAGCCGACGTCGACATATAGCCCAGCGGCGTCTGGCGGCGCTGCTGGATCACGCCGCTGCCGCGGCAGTCGGGGCAGACCTCGGCGGTCGTGCCCTTGGCGCAGCCCGAGCCGCGGCAGTCAGGGCACTGCTCGATGCGGTCGATGCTGACTTCCTTCTCGCAGCCGAAGGCCGCCTCCTCGAAGCTGATATTGACGCTCGTGCGCAGGCTCTCGCCGCGCTGGGGCGCGTTGGGATTCGCGCGCGTACCGCCGCCGAAGCCCCCGCCGAAGAAGCTGCCGAAGATATCGCCGAGGTCGCCGAAGTCAAACCCGCCCGCGCTGTAAGCGCCGCCACCGGCTGCGCCTGCGCCGTAATTCGGGTCAACGCCCGCAAAGCCGAACTGGTCGTAGCGCGCCTTCTTGTCGGGGTCGCTCAAAACCTCGTTCGCCTCATTGATCTCCTTGAACTTCTCCTCAGCTTCCCTGTCGCCGGGGTTCATGTCGGGGTGATACTTGCGTGCGAGCTTTTTATATGCTTTTTTGATCTCTTCTTCCGAAGCGCCCTTCGAAACGCCGAGCACCTCGTAATAGTCTCTTTTATTTTCAGCCATAGACTACACTCCTAAAAACGCCGCAATCGGGGGCAGTATAAACTGTCCCCGCTGCGTCGATCGGTTTCAAATTACTTCTTGCTGTTGTCGTCGTCATCCACGACCTTGTAGTCAGCATCGTAATACTGCTGGCCGTTCGGGCCGGTCTGCGCGCCGCCGGTCTGACCGCCCATGTCGGGGCCGGCCTGTGCGCCGCCCTGCGGGTTCGCCTGCTGATAGAGCTTCTCGCTCATCGCATAGAACAGCTGGGTCAGCTCTTCGGTCGCGCTCTTGATGGCGTCGGTGTCGTCGCCCTTGAGGACTTCCTTCAGCTTGTCGATACCGGCCTGAACCTTGGCCTTCTCGTCCGCGGGGATCTTGTCGCCCACTTCGCCGAGGGTCTTCTCGCTCTGGTAGACCATCTGGTCGGCCTGGTTGCGGACTTCGACCTTTTCCTTGATCTTGGCGTCCTCAGCGGCATACTGCTCGGCGTCCTTGACGGCCTTTTCAATGTCTTCCTTGCTCATGTTGGAGGAAGAGGTGATGGTGATGTGCTGCTCGGTGCCGGTGCCGAGGTCCTTCGCGCTGACGTTCACGATGCCGTTGGCGTCGATATCGAACGTGACCTCGATCTGAGGCACGCCGCGGCGGGCCGGAGCGATGCCGTCGAGGTGGAAGCGGCCGAGGCTCTTGTTGGCGGCGGCCATCTCACGCTCGCCCTGCAGGACGTTGACTTCAACGCTCGTCTGGTTATCGGCGGCGGTGGAGAAGATCTGGCTCTTCTTCACGGGGATGGTGGTGTTGCGGTCAATGAGCTTGGTGCACACGCCGCCCATGGTCTCAATGCCGAGGGACAGCGGGGTGACATCGAGCAGCAGCAGGCCCTTGACATCGCCGGTCAGAACGCCCGCCTGGAGCGCTGCGCCCATAGCGACGCACTCATCGGGGTTGATGCCCTTGAAGCCTTCCTTGCCGGTGAGCTTCTTGACCATTTCCTGCACGGCAGGGATACGGCTGGAGCCGCCGACCATCAGGACCTTGTGGATGTCGTTGCCGGTGAGGCCCGCATCGCTCAGCGCCTGACGGACAGGGCCGGCAGTGGCTTCGACCAGATGCGCGGTCAGCTCGTTGAACTTAGCGCGCGTGAGAGTCAGGTCGAGGTGCTTCGGGCCGGTGGCGTCGGCGGTGATATACGGGAGGTTAATGTTGGTGGAGGTCACGCCGGAGAGCTCGATCTTGGCCTTCTCGGCAGCTTCCTTCAAGCGCTGCATAGCGACCTTGTCGCCGCTGAGGTCGACGCCGTCGGTGCGCTTGAACTCGCTGACCATCCACTTCATGATGCACTCATCGAAGTCGTCGCCGCCGAGGCGGTTGTTGCCCGCGGTGGCCAGAACTTCAATGACGCCGTCGTCGATATCGAGGATGGAGACATCGAACGTGCCGCCGCCGAGGTCGTAGACCATGACCTTCTGGCTCTGCTCCTTGTCGACGCCGTAGGCAAGGGCCGCGGCCGTCGGCTCGTTGATGATACGCTTGACCTCGAGGCCGGCGATCTTACCGGCGTCCTTGGTCGCCTGACGCTGCGCGTCGGTGAAGTAAGCGGGAACGGTGATGACGGCTTCGCTCACAGGGCCGCCGAGGTAAGCCTCCGCGTCGCTCTTGAGCTTCTGCAGGATCATTGCGCTGATCTCCTGCGGAGTGTACTTCTTGCCGTCGATCTCAACTTTATAATCAGAGCCCATCTCGCGCTTGATCGAAGAGATCGTGCGGTCGGGGTTGGTGATGGCCTGACGCTTTGCGACCTGGCCGACCATACGCTCGCCGGTCTTAGAGAACGCGACGACGGACGGGGTGGTGCGGTTGCCTTCGGCGTTGGGGATGACGACGGCTTCGCCGCCTTCCATCACGGCCACACAAGAGTTGGTAGTACCAAGGTCAATACCGATAACTTTAGACATAATGTTGTCCTCCTAAGATCTATCTCAATTTTTTTGTTAACCACTTTATATATTTATTTCGCGCCCGCAGACGCGAAACAAATCCAAATCGTTTTTTCTGACGACAGAAGGTGAATTGCCGCACAGCGGCAAGAGAAGCCGCCCTGGGGCGTGCGCGTCAGGAAAAACACATCTCAGCCCTGAAACGTGCGAGCGCAGCGAGTGAGCTGCACGGGGCTGCAATCCCTTTCAAAAATGTGTGCCACACATCTTTGAGGAA
>CAVFND010000196.1:0-3728 GCA_963623615.1 Oscillibacter sp. ER4
GGCGGGCGTCTGGTCGTTGCCGAATATCCCCGGCTTGACAAGCGTGACCGAATGCTCGTCGTTCAATTTATCACCCAGAAGGCCGTCCTCCCCGCGTTCCTGCCATTCGACGTAGTCGCGATAAGCGGGGATGGCTCCATCTCGCATTTCCTTTCCGCAATAGGGGCAAACAGAAGTCATTTCCATATTCGTCTCCTTTTTGTCTCGCGGGTTTATGCTTTTTTATTTTAGATCAGCGCCTTGACGTATTCCTCCGCATCGAACGGCTGGAGATCGTCGATGCCCTCGCCGAGGCCGACGTACTTCACCGGCACGCCGAGCTCCTGCGCAATGGCGACGCAGATGCCGCCCTTGGCCGTACCGTCGAGCTTCGTCAGGATGATACCCGTCAGGCCCGCCGTCTCGCGGAAAACCTTGGCCTGCTGCAATCCGTTCTGCCCCGTCGTCGCATCGAGCACGAGCAGCGTCTCCTTCGCGGCGTCGGGCAGCTCGCGGTCGATGATCTTACGAAGCTTACTGAGCTCGTTCATCAGGTTCACCTTGTTGTGCAGGCGGCCCGCCGTGTCGCAGAGGACAACGTCGACGCCTCTCGCCTTCGCCGCGGCGAGCGAGTCGAACAGCACCGCGCCGGGGTCCGCACCCTCGACCGAGCGGACGATCTCGCACTCGGCGCGGTTCGCCCAGATTTCGAGCTGATCCGCCGCCGCCGCGCGGAACGTATCAGCCGCGCATAAAAGCACGCGCTTGCCCTCACCCTTCAGGCTGTGGGCGATCTTGCCGATGGATGTGGTCTTGCCCACGCCGTTCACGCCGATGACCAGCACGACAGAAGGCTTGGTCGATAAGTCGAGCGCGGTGTCGCCCACGTTCAGCTTTTCAATCAAGATCTCGCGCAGCGCCTGTTTGACATCGTCGCCGCGCTGGATGCTCTTCTGGTACACGACGTCGCGCAGCTTTTTCACCGCGTCGTGCGCAACCGTCGCGCCGAGGTCGGCCATAATGAGGCTGTCCTCAAGCTCGTCATAGAATTCGTCGTCGATGGTCTCCCACACGATGGTGTCAAACCACGCCTTTTTGATCTTTGCAAAAATACCCATTTGTTTCTCCTCGCGCTTTATTCCTTAATGTTGAGTTCCTTCGCCATGTCGTTCATATTGATCGTCAGCACCTTGCTCACGCCGCGCTCCTGCATCGTAACACCGTACAGGACGTCCGCTGCCTCCATCGTGCCGCGGCGGTGCGTGATGACAATAAACTGCGTTTTACTCGTGATGCGGCGCATGTAATTCGCCACGCGCACCACGTTCGGCTCGTCGAGCGCCGCCTCGATCTCATCCATGACGCAGAACGGCGTCGGATGGACCTTCAAAATGGCAAAGTACAGCGCGATCGCGACGAACGCCTTTTCGCCGCCTGAGAGCAGCGTGATCGTCTTGAGCGCCTTGCCCGGTGGCTGGACCTTGATCTCGATGCCGCAGGAGAGCACGTCGTTCTCGTCCTCGAGCTCGAGCGTGGCCTTGCCGCCGCCGAAGAGCTCCAAAAACGTCTCCTGGAAGCTCTCGCGGATCAGCGCGAACTGCTCCTTGAAGATGACGGTCATCTCGCTTGTGATGCTGTCGATCACGCCGACGAGCTCGCCCTTCGCCTTTTCCACGTCGTCGCGCTGGGTCGTGAGGTAGGTGTAGCGCGTGTTCACGCGCTCGAATTCCTCGATCGCGCCGACATTGACCGCGCCAAGGCCGCTGATGGCGCGCTTGAGTTCGCCGATGCGGCGGCTCGCCTTGGCGATGCTTTCTAATTCAATGCGCTGCTCCTGCGCGGCAGAGTGCGACAGCTCGTAGTTTTCCCACAGCTTGTCGAGGATTTGCTGCTCCTCCATCGCGCTCGTCGCGCGCTTCTGCTCGAGCCTGCTGACGTTGCGCTCGACATTGAGCACGTTTTCGTTGAGCTCGCGGCTGCGGCGGTCGCTCTGGCCGCGCTCGGCTTCGAGCGCGAGCTTCGATTTCGAGAGCTCTTCGAGCTCGGCGCGCTTTTCAGTCATTTTGCCGTTCAGCGCGGCGATTTCCGCTTCATGCGTGCCGATCTCGCGCTGCGACTGCTCGCTTGCGGCTCGGTACTGCTCGATGAGCGCGCGTCTGCTCTGCTCGTCGCCCTGCATCTGGGCGCGCAGGCCCTCCAAACTCGCGAGCGACTTTTCCGTCGTCTCGCGCTCGGCGACGTAGCCCGCGAGCGCGCTTTTCTTCTCGGCGATCTCGTCGCCGAGGCGCGAGGTCGAACGCAGCAGCTCGCTCTGGCCGGAAAGGCTCTTTTCCGCCTGCGCGCGCAGTTCGCCCGCCTCTTTTTCCTGCGAAAGCGCGAGCGCTTCCTTTTCCTCCGCCGTGCGCTTTACTTCGCCGCGGCGGCGCGCGATGGTCTCGCGCTCGGTATCCAAGCTCTCGAGCCGCTCGCGCAGCGACGAGAGCAGTAAGTCATAGTGGTTTTTGTCGCCCTGTAACTTGAGCACGGCGTCCTCGGCCGCGCGCTGCTGGCCCTGCGCGACCTCCAGCTCGTAGCGCGCCTTGGCAAGCTCGCGCTTGGCGTCCTCGGCGGCCTTCGCGGCGAGGTCGAGCTTTTCGGCAAGGCTTCCGCGCCGCGCCGTCAGCTCGCGCAGCTCGCCCGCGCGGCTCAGAATGCCTGCGCTGCGGGAGATCGAACCGCCGGTCATCGAGCCGCCGCGGTTCAGGACCTGACCGTCAAGCGTCACGATGCGGAACGCGTTCGAGAACCGGCGCGAGATCGTGATGCCGCAGTCAAGGTCCTCGACCACGACCGTACGGCCGAGCAGATTCTTGAAAATGCCGTCGTATTCGCGGTCATACTCCACCAGCTCGCTCGCAAGGCCGACGTAGCCGTATTCGTTCTGCACGCGCGCGTCGCGCAGCGCCTCGCCGCGGATCGACGAAAGCGGCAGGAACGTCGCGCGTCCGCCGTCTCGCTGCTTGAGTAACTGGATGGCGCTCTTCGCGTCCTCCTCGCGCTCGACGACGATATTCTGCAAGCCCGCGCCGAGCGCGATCTCGATCGCGACGGCGTATTTTTTGTCGACCTTCATCAGATTGGCGACCGGCCCGCGCACACCGCGCAGCGCCTTGCGCTCCGACGCCTGCATGACCGTGCGCACCGCCTTGTTAAATCCCTCGTACTCCTTTTCCATCTCGCTGAGTAAGCGGATACGGGAATCCAAGTTATTCATCTCCATCGTGAGGGAAACGTGCTTTTCGCCCGTCTCCTTCTCGCGCTCGACCCGCCCCTGCATCTTCATCGTGTGGCCCGCGATGATGTTGCGGATGGCGTCGGCCTCCTCCTGCGCGGTCTCGAGCGCCTTGCGGTTCTCCGCGGCGCTCTTGCGCGTGTCGGAAAGCTGGGCCTCCCCGCTCTCCTGCTCGGCGGCGATGGCGCTCTCGCGCTCGTCCATTTCCGAAAGCGTCGAGCGCAGGGCCGCGACCTCGGCGCGGCTGTCCGCCGCGGCGGACAGGGCGAGCGCTTCGCGTCCGCGCAGGGCCTCCGCCTCGCTCGCGGCCTCGCCCGCGTTTTTCGACAGCTCCTCCGCCTGCTTCAAAAGCGCTGTGAGCGCTGTTTCGACTTTGTTTTTGCTTCTTTCCAGCTCTTCGATGCGCGCGCGCTGCTGCGTGATCTGCGCATCCATTGAACCCACGCGGTCGGACTGGCTTTTCAGTTCTTCCTCCACG
>CAVFND010000197.1:0-3717 GCA_963623615.1 Oscillibacter sp. ER4
GCTCAACATCCTGCAAAGCTCCTGCGCCTACTACTATGCGCTGCTGGGTCTGCCCGAAAAAATTCCCGCGGTCTTCCGCGAGCATCAGCTTTCCTCCATCCACTTTCTCGCGCCCGGAAAGCCGATGATGGAGCTCATCGAAAATCAGGTCTACCTCACCCAGGGCGAGTACGCCAGGGTCATCGGCCGCAGCGAGGCGCTGCTCGGTATGTGCGAGGCGATGCACTACGCGCTCGTCGCGCTACACATCCGCCTTCAGACCGCCGCGGCCTACGAAATGCTCGGCAAGCGCGAGACGGCAGACGAGCTGCTCTCCCTTGCCCTCGCCGCGGCGGAGCCGGACGCGCTCTATCTGCCGTTTGTCGAAAATTACCGCTATCTCAAAACCGCGCTCACGCGCGGCGCGGTCGCGAAATTCGCTGCGTTTGTCCGGACCGTCACGCCGCTTGGCGAGGACTTTGCGCGCCGCTGCGGTGAAAAGCGCGCGGAGGGCTCCCGCCCCGCCGCGCTCGCGGGCCTCACCGGGCGCGAGAACGCCATCGCTGCGCTCGTCGCCCAGCGCTTGAGCAACCGCGAGATCGCCGAGCAGCTCTTCTTGTCCGAGGGCAGCGTGAAGCAGTACATCAACCAGATCTACTCCAAGCTTCTCATCACGGGCGACGTGCGCACCAAGCGCAAACGGCTCGCCGAGCTCACCGCGCCAAAAAGCTAAGACACAGCTCGGACGCAGCGCACTTATTTCCGCATTGCCGCTCCTGCCAAATTATCTAACCTTTGGTTAATACCAACTTTTTCCGATCCACCGTACAATGGCTGTACGGTGGATCTTTTATTTTCCGGAGGGGAGGAATGCCTTTGTACCGAAAATACATCTCATCCGTCACACCGCTCCCGGACTACATTCTCCGGGTGGACTTTGTCTCCGGCAGCCGCCTGCTGCTCGATATGAAGCCCTATCTCGACAAGCTGCGCTTCCGCCCGCTTGCCGATCCCGCGGTGTGGAACAGCGCCATGACGAACGGCATCTTTGTCCGCTTCGACAATGTGGAGCTGAGCCATGACGAAATTCTGTCCATGGCGGAACGGGCGCACTGAGCGCGCCGATTTTTTGAAAATTTGGAGGAGAACATCATGAAAAACGCTTGTAAGCACCTTGCCCTTTTTACCCTGACGCTGATCCTTTGTCTTTCCCTCGCCGCCTGCGGCAGCGACACCTCCGACGACTCCGTGGACTACGGCGACGACTCCACTGTGCCGTCTACGATCGACGGCTTTGTCAAGGAAAGCTACGACAGCTACGATTACAGCTCCTTTGAGGGCTACTATCTGCCCGACAGCGGCACGGACTTCGACTACCTCATCATCGACACCGACGGTTCGCGCTGGCGCATCGGCAACAATGACGACCTCGCCGCCAGCGGCTATTTGCAGTACGACGCGGATTATGACTGCATCTACGCCTACAACGAGCACGACGGCGTCGCCTATCAGTTCTCCGTCGACGGCAGCAGCGTGAACATCTATTCGCTCGGCTCGTTCACCTATGAGATGAGCCTCGATGAGTTCGACGCGCAGGCCGAAGACTACGGCAGCAGCGACAGTTCGACCGATCTTTCTTACCTTGCAGGCATCTGGTATCTGGACGGCGAGCTTGACGCCGACAGCTACATCTACATCGACAGCAGCGGCGGTCTCTGGGGCCTCTACGAGCGCGCGCCCGGCGCGGAGGCGACCGAGGTCGACGGCGGCTTTATCTCGGCCCCGACCGATGTTGACGACGTGTACTATGCCGTTTCCACGACGTATCAGGACGTCACCTACGAGTTCACACTCTTTGACACCGATTCCATCGTGTGGGGCGGCGAGAACGACTATTACGAGCGCCTTGAGTAAGCTGTTTTGAAACGTGAAGAAGGGAGAAAAGAAGATGAAAACTTTCCATCATTTCCTCGCGATGCTGCTTACGCTTCTGCTTTGCCTGAGCCTGACCGCCTGCGGCGACAGCAGCGATGACGTCACAGGCGACGACTGGCGCGCGAGCGGCGTGGTCGCCGCCGAGGGCACCATCACACACGAGGGCGAGGGCAGCGTCAAGGTGCTCGTCACCGTGGGGCCCGAGAGCGCGGCCTTCTACCGCGATGAGCCCGAGCAGGAGCTTTTCGACAGCGTGTCCTTCCCTGTGACGGTCGAAGACGCGAACGAAGACGGCACGGGCTTTGACATTTCGTTCGACGACATTACCAGCGATGGCGAGAGCGACGTCGTCGTAACCTTCCAGCACGCCGACATGAGCACGACGCAGATGGTCTGGTTCTGGGATGCCGATGAGCGCTATGTCTTCGAGCCGGACTACTCCTATTTCCACGAAAACGGCGTGCAGACCGACCTGACCGACACTCCCTATTTCTCTGACAACGGCCTGCAGATCAACGCCGCGGTCAACACGGGCACTTACCTTCTCGAAAACGGTATTGCCTGCTACTCCGGCCTCGGCGACGGCTATGAGAGAAACGACTGCTACTGGGAGGTTGTCAAGCACAGCGACCAGTCGCACGACGGCATCCGCGAAATTCAGTTCGACGCTGTCTGCTATATCCCCGAGAGCTCTATCCCGTACTTCACCGAGCAGTACATCACCAACACCGACAGCGAGCTCTACGACTACTACACCGGCATGTGGTTCACCGCCGCCACCGCCTACGGCAACAGCCAGCGCGGCGACAACTACTATGTCCATACCGTCAATTATAACGGTAATGAATACCTCATCGAATTCGCCTACTCGACCGACTGGCAGTACAACGTCAGCGACTGGGCAATGGTGCTGACCAAGAGCTATATGGTCTACCTGCCCGACGATTACGACGGGCTGGTCTTCGCCGCCATGCCGCAGCTCGATAACTATAAGGACTGCGCCAAGCGGATGCAGCTCGACAGCATCGCGCCCGAGGCGAGCATCATGGACATCGACCTTGTCGATCCCTACAACACGCTGTTTTTCAGCATCTGCTATTAAAAAAGGCGGTGAACGGCATGACGCATCGAACGTATCTTCTGCCGCTCGTGCTCGCGCTGCTGCTCCTTCTGAGCCTGACCGCCTGCGGCGAAGCCGAATCTGACGATACGCAAAGCGGCTACGAGACCGTCATGGACATGGAATTTCTCGACGGGATGTGGAGCATCGACGGCACTTCGAAACTGTACTTTGACAGTGAGGAGGGCTTTTACGCCTACCGCACCGGCTGGGGGCTCGGCGGGCGCGGAGAATTCGAACTGTCCGAGGCGAGCGGCCGGCCGATGATCTACTTCAACGGCTTTCTCTACAACTTTCTCCTGCGCGACGACGGCGTGCTGCTGCCGAACCAGAATGGCGAGGGCGACGGATTCACCATCCATCGAAACACCTTCCTCCGCGACGATGAGGCGGAGATCGTCGAGTGGGACAAAAGCAACTGGGACGGCATGTGGCAGAACGCGCTGGGCGAGACCATCGTCATCGACTCGTCCCTCATGCAGTACATTGCCTGCTCGCCGGACTACTCCATGAGCGGCACCATGAACGACGAGGGCGAGGGCATGGGCCTCTACCTCTACGACAACGGAACGCGCGCCTACCTCTGCCCCGGCGGCGACGGCAACAGCTTCACCCTCTCCGCCGACCGTTTCGGCCGCTACGGGGACGATCAGCATTTTGATGGCGTCTTTTACCGCAATGCC
>CAVFND010000198.1:0-3705 GCA_963623615.1 Oscillibacter sp. ER4
CTCGTTTTCCGATGAAATGATCGGTATTATCTCGCCAACCTATGATTGGGGACTGCCAAGCATTGTCAAAGATTTTTTGGGAAGAGCCACGTTTTATACCGAATATCTGTATTTCATCGCCACCTACGGAACAATCCCGGGAGCTGCCGGTCATATGGCGAACAAGGCGATTCAAGGGCGAGAGATCGACGCTTACTATTCTGTTCGGATGGTGGACACATGGACGCCGATTTTTGACCTTTCCACTCCTGAGAAAATTGCAAAGTATACAAAGAAAACAGAGACAGAGATCGGCGACATAATCCGCAGCGTAAAGGAGCGGAGAACAAACAGTCATATGTCCCCCCGTACCCCTGCATTTATCACGGAATGGATTGCCGAACCTATTTATAACAAAGAGGTGCGTCGAACCGCTCATTTTCTGGTAGAGGATAGCTGCGTTGGCTGCGGACGGTGCGCAAAGAAATGCCCTGTGCAGGCAATCGAGATGAGGAACCGATGTCCGGTTTGGGTTAAGGAAAAGTGTGTGATGTGCCTTGGCTGTCTGCACCGCTGTCCAAAGTTTGCAATCCAATGCGGCAGTAAAACCAAAAAACACGGACAGTACACAAACCCAAATGTCAGCGTATAGATTCGATTGAGTGCTCACTATTTGTAGCCACTGTTTTTGCCACTGGATTTTTGCACACGCTTCTGCTATGATAAATGCCAAAGAAACGCCGTGAATCGGCATTCCATCAAACCGTCAGTAAAGGAGAACCGAATATGGAAACGATACAGGCCATCAGAAGCAGAAGAAGCATCCGCAAGTACCAGCAGAGGCCCGTCCCGCACGAGGTCATCGAGGAGATCGTTGCGGACGCGGCCTACGCCCCGTCGTGGAAGAACACGCAGATCGCGCGCTATGTGCTCGTCGAGGACCGCGCGATGATCGACAAAATGGCGGAGGAGATGGTGCTTGATTTCAAGCTGAACGAGAAAACGCTCAAAAACTGCCCCGCCGTCATGGTGCTCACGTATGTGACCGGCCGCTCGGGCTACGAGCGCGACGGCTCGTTCTCGACGCCGAAGGAGGCGGGCTTTGAGATGTTCGACGCAGGCGTCGCCGCGCAGACGTTTTGTCTGGCCGCGTGGGAGCGCGGCGTCGGCACGGTCATCACGGGTTACTTCGACGAAGAGAAGATCATCGACCTTTTGAACCTGCCGGAGAATCAGAAGGTCGGCTGCGTCATCGGCCTCGGCTATCCCGACGAGGAGCCCGCCGCGCCGAAGCGCAAGAGCGTGGAAGATCTGCTAACGTACAAATAAGTGAAGCGAGCGCCCGGGGAATATCCTCGGGCGCTTTTTTGAACCGTGAAATAAGTTGAAACAGGGCGGGAAAGGGGCAAATGTATGCCGGATTATGCGGTGGTGAAGGAACTGTGCGCGGCGCTGGGTATTACGGTGGCAGAGCTTCTTGACGGCGAGCCTGCGGAAGAAAAAAGCATGCGTACTTATGACGAAGAACAGATCCTGGACCTGTTGAAACGGACACAGGAGCTGGAAAAGCAGAAAGATCTGCTTCGCGGCGTGCTTCTGATCGTGATGGGGATCGCTTTACAGGCGCTTTCTCATATCGTTGGCGGCTCTGACGTAAAAGACTTTTTCTCAGGACTTCTTCTCGGACTGTCAGTCGCGGAAATGCTGGTCGGCGTTTATATCGTGGGAAAAGGGATGGCGGGCAAGTGAGCCGCTGATGTGCCGAGCGGAGATACAGGACGAGGCGGCGGATGCGTATGCTTTTCGCGCTTTCTGCAAAACCTACCGAAAATGATTTTCGGGAGGACTTGCCATGAGAAGTGAAACGAAACCCTCGCAGGACGAGGAGAAGAACGGACAGGAGCCGCTGCTGCCGCCCATTCAGCCGGTTATCGACTTCGGCTCGGTCATTATCAAAAACAGCCGCGCGGCCATCCACTGCCTGACCATCGCCGGGCAGATCGAGGGGCACATGCTGCTGCCTAATACGCAGAAGGCGACGAAATATGAGCATGTGCTGCCGCTGCTGGCGTATCTGGAGGAGAGCGACGACATCGACGGCGTGTTGTTCCTGCTCAACACGGTCGGCGGCGATGTGGAGGCGGGACTTGCCATCGCCGAGCTCATCTCGGGGATGAAAAAGCCGACGGTTTCGCTCGTGCTCGGCGGGGGACACTCCATCGGTGTGCCGCTGTCCGTTGCGCCGATGGTGACGATGATCGCGCCGTCGGCGTCGATGACGATCCATCCCGTGCGCACGAGCGGCACGATCATCGCAGCACCCCAGACGTACCAGTATTTCGAGCGCCTGCAGGAGCGCATCGCGCGTTTCGTGACGAAGAATTCGCGCGTCGGGCGCGACGAGTTTCTGCGATTGATGATGGACACGCAGGACTTGGCCTCCGACGTCGGCAGCGTGCTTTACGGGGAAGAGGCAGTGGCCTGCGGCCTCATCCAGCGCCTCGGCAGCCTCTCCGACGCGCTGGACGCACTGTATGCGCTGATCGACAAAAAGAAGAAGTAAAAAGCCTTGCAGAGCTTCGTGCCGCATACGGCACGAAGCACAGCGAAACTTTCTCAAAAAAGCGGCCTTAGCAGCTTTTTTGAAGACAAGGAAAGACGCCTTCGGGCGTCTTTTTGCGCTTTGTTCATGGAATCTACTTGAAAAGGCGGCGGAAAAATGGTATATAGTATTAGTCAAAATGTGTCATTATACCCTTATTGTGGGGGATGGCGCTTTTTCCAAGGAGGAAATCGCTCGTGTACTTAAAGGCATTGGAGATCCATGGCTTCAAGAGCTTCCCGGACAAAACGGTGCTCAACTTCGGTGAGGACATCACCGCCATCGTCGGCCCGAACGGAAGCGGCAAATCGAATATTTCGGACGCCATTCGCTGGGTCATGGGCGAGCAGTCGAGCAAGTCGCTGCGCGGCGCGAAGATGGAGGACGTCATCTTCGGCGGCACGGAAACGCGCAATCAGATGGGTTTTGCGCAGGTGACGCTCGTGCTCGACAACACCGAGCACATCTTCCCTCGCATGGAGGAGACCGAGGTCGCCGTCACGCGCCGGTACTACCGCAGCGGCGAATCGGAATACTATATCAACAAGCAGTCTGTCAGGCTTCGTGACGTGAACGAGCTCTTTATGGACACCGGCATGGGACGCGAGGGCTATTCCATCATCGGCCAGGGCCGCATCGACGAGATCCTTTCGCAGAAGAGCGGCGACCGCCGCGAGATCTTTGAAGAGGCGGCGGGCATTTCGCGCTTCCGTTACCGCAAAGAGGAGACGGAACGCAAATTGGAGCGCACGGAAGAGAATCTGGTGCGCATCAACGACAAGATCGCCGAGCTTGAGTTGCAGGTCGAGCCCCTGCGCGCGCAGGCGGAGACGGCGAAGCAGTACCTTATCTACCGCGACGAGCTGCGCCTTTTGGAGATCTCCGTGTGGCTTGAAAATTTAGAGGCGCTCAAGACGAACGCCATCAAGCTCGACACTGACCTGTCGCTCGCGCGCGAGGAGCTCAAAAAAGCGAACGCGGACCTCGAGGCACTGTACGCCGCATCGGAGCAATTTTCCGCGCGCATCCACGAGAACGACATCGCGCAGGAGGAAAAGCGCGCGCAGCTCTCGGAGCTCGACGCGCAGGTCAAGAAGCAGGAATCCGCTGTCGCGGTGCTGCAA
>CAVFND010000199.1:0-3655 GCA_963623615.1 Oscillibacter sp. ER4
CACCGCACCCGATTCCGCAGGCTGAGCAGTTCTTCAAGATCGAGACTGCCAATGTGCGGGGTCAAGGGGCAGGGCCCCTTGCGTTCTCTTGGGGGATCTAAAGGGGGCCATTCTCTCACGTGAGAGAATGGCCCCCTTTATTCGCACTCCCTGCGCGGCGCAGGGAATAAGGAGCAGCACTTTATGCTGCCAATTTTATTCCGATAAAAGAATTCTATCGTTATCGAGCTCATGCCCCGCTCCTGCTTTGAACCGCGCGATGAGGTCATCGACCCCCATCCCCGCGCGTTCACTGCCGGAGACGTCAAGCACGATGTGCCCGTCCGCCATCATCAGCGTGCGGTTGCCGAGCTCGAGTGCCTGATGCATGTTGTGCGTGACCATCAGGCAGGTGATGCGGCTCTCTGCCACGACGCTGCGGGTGAGGTCGAGCACCTTTTCCGCCGTCGCGGGGTCGAGCGCCGCGGTGTGCTCGTCGAGGAGCAGCAGCTGCGGCGGCACCATCGTCGCCATCAGCAGCGTGAGCGCCTGACGCTGGCCGCCGGAGAGCAGGCCGACGGGATTTTTCATGCGGTGCTCAAGGCCCATGTCGAGCTGCTTGAGCTGCTCGGCAAAGAATTCCTTGTCCTTCTTGCTGATGCGGCTGAACGGATTGCCGTGCGCCGCGCGCAGGTACGCGAGCGCGAGGTTTTCTTCGATCGTCATGCTCGGCGCGGTGCCGCGCAGCGGGTCCTGGAAGAGCCGCCCGATGCGGCGGGAGCGCTCGTGCTCGGGCATGAAGGTGATATCCTTGCCCGCAAGCGAAATGCTGCCCTCATCGACGTAAAAGCTGCCCGCGATGGCGTTGAACAGCGTCGACTTGCCCGCGCCGTTCGAGCCGACGATGGTGACGAAGTCGCCCTCGTTTAGGCGCAGCGAAAGAGAAGAGATCGCCTTCTTTTCGTTCACGGTGCCGGGGTTGAATGTCTTGGAAATGCCCTGAATGTCCAGCATCTTATGCGCCTCCTTTCCGCTTGGCCGCCATTTTGCGCCTCTGGAACGACGCCCACTTCTGGATGCTCGGCGCGGCGATGGCCAGCGCCACGATGATGGCCGTCAGGAGCTTTAAGCACTCGACGGGTACGATCTTTGTGTAGAACACGATGGCGTAGATGAAGCGATAGACGATGGAGCCGAGGATCGCGGCGATGACGCCCTTTTTGACGCTCCTGCGCCCAAGCAGCGTTTCGCCGATGATGAGACAGGCGAGGCCGATGACGACGATGCCCGTGCCGGAGTTGATGTCCACAGTCTTCTGATACTGGCCGACGACCGCGCCGGAGAGCGCCGTGAGCACGTTGGCAAGGCACAGGCCCACCGTGACGGTGAACGAGGGGTTGAGCGACGAGGCGCGCACCATGTCGGGGTTATCGCCCGTCGCGCGGACGGAGAGGCCCATGCGCGTGCCAAGAAACAGCACCAGCAGGAGACCGGCTAAGATCGTGACGAACGCCGCGAGCAGCAGCTCGTACCAGTCGCCGCCGATGCCGGTCTCGCGCAGCATCGTGAAGATCGTCTTGCCGCCGAGCAGGCTCTGGTTCGACTTCCAGCCCATCGCCATCAGGTTGATGGTGTAGAGGCCGGTGTTCGTGACGATACCGGCGAGGATCGACGGCACGCCGAGCTTCGTCTGCAAAAACGCAGTGACAAAGCCTGCGCACGCGCCCGCGAGCATCGCGGCGAACACGCCGAGAATGGGATGGCCCGCAGCCGTCACCGTGACGGACACAGCCGCGCCGAGGACGAAGCAGCCGTCGGTCGTCATATCGGCGATGTCGAGGATGCGGTAGCTCAAAAACAGCGCCATCGCGACCAGCGCGTAGAGGAAGCCCAGCTCAAGGGCGGTCTGCGTGATGATGAGCATGGGAAAATTCTCCTTTCAGGCCAATTTCCCCCGACGGGAAGTCGGGGGAAAGGCGGTTCATTTGCGGGGAAGTGATGTTTCTTAGTCCTTGGTGGTCGTGACCTCAACGACGGTGCCCATGCTGTCGAAGCAAGAGTAGTCAAGGCTCATCGTGGCGGCGGTGTCGGTGTTGACGGTGATGATGCCGCCGTCCATCAGGTAGTAGTCCTCCATACCGTCCATACCGTCGGTGATGGCGGAGTAAGCGAGGTCGGCGGTCTTGGTGCCGAGGTCGGTGTAGTTCACGCCGCAGGTGGCGTAAGCGCCGTTGCGGACGAAGGAGTCAGCGCCGGTGTAGTGGGGGATGCCGGCCTTGGCGAGGTCTTCATAGATGGCGAGCTCAGCGGCCATGATGACGTTGTCGGTCGGGGTGAAGACGGCGTCCACACCGTCGGCGATCAGCGCGGAAGCGGCGGCGACGACCTCGTCGTTCGTGTTCGCGGTCTGTTCAACGTACTCAATGCCCTTGGCGTCGAGATAGGCCTTCGCGTCGGCGATGGGCTTGGTGGAGTTGGACTCTGAGAGGGAGTAGTGCAGGCCGACCTTGGCAACATTCGGGTTCTGGGCGAACATCATGTCCATGATGAAGTCGGTGTTCAGCGCGTCGCTCGTGCCGGTCACATAGTCGATGCCCGTCAGGCTCGCAGTCTCGGGGTCGGAGACGGCGGCGTAGACCACGGGGGTCTTGGTGTCCTCAGCGGACAGGGCGGAGATCTGCGCGGCAGTCGTCGCGATGGGGATGATGGCGTCGACCTGATCGGCGATCGCCTGATCGGACAGCTGCTTTAAGATGGTCTGGTCGTTCTGACCGGAGGTGATATTGTATTCGATGGTCACATTGTTGTCGGCTGCGATCTTGTCGAGCTCGGCGGCCACGGCGTTTGCAATCTCATCGAGAGAGGCATGGTCGAGCTGCTTGATGATGGCGACCTTATAGGTCTTGCCGCTCTCGTTGCCGCCCTGCTGGGCGTCGTTGCTGCCATCGTCGCTCTTGCTGCCGCACGCGGCCAGAGACAGGGCCATCGCACCGGCGAGGGCCAGGGTCAGAAGCTTTTTCACCGTGTTGTTTTTCATTTTGTTTTCCTCCAAAATTTATTTGATTTCGGGTGGCAGATGAGATCCTGGTTTGCCGGAACAGGAGGAATATAAAGAAAAAAGACCTTCATCCCATACACATGGGACAAAAGTCATCAAACTTCTGCGATACCACCCAAATTGACGTTTTGTAAAACGTCCGCTCGCTTACGCGCACCATCATACGCGCCCCGATGGATAACGGGTGGGATACCCGTCGGTCTCTACTTGACTCGCGCCGTTCGATCCGCCCTCTGAAGTCCATTCACCGACCGTCCGCCGCCCCGATCACACCGCCCGGGACTCTCTTTGTGCTTACCAGCATCGGCTACTTCTCTCCGTCATAGGTTTGAAGCTCTTTACTTGTTGGTTGCATTATAGCACGCGGGGCCCACTTGTCAAGTGGGTTTTTCAAAAAAGTTCGACTTTTTTATTTCACCGTTTCCGCAGAAATGCGGAAGGATATGCCGCCTGCGGGCGGCAGGGGCAAAGGGAGTATTCTCTTCCCGAAGAGAATACCCCCTTTGAATCCCCCAGAGAAAGGCGAGGGGAGATCCCCTCGCCCCCCGACATTGCCGGTTTTAGGCTCGAAGAGCTGCACGCGCTGCGCAATCGGGTGCGGTGTACATGGCTTCGCCA
>CAVFND010000200.1:0-3645 GCA_963623615.1 Oscillibacter sp. ER4
GGCCTGAAGAAGGAAAACCTCCGGGACAACATGAGCAATCTGGAACTGGTGCTGACCATGCTGGCCGAAGCCTCCACTACCGACATTGCCAAGGTCGAACAGCCGCAAGGGTTCGACGAGAACCAGCAGGTCGCCCGTCGCGGCGGCAACGTGGCAGGCGTCGCCCGCAAGGCGCTGGAAGCCGAGACTGGCAAGCCGGTCGTCACCTCTCAGAACGCCGAGAGCTTCCGTCAACTTGTCACCGACATTGTGACCGACGCGGCGCAACTGCCAGAGAATACAGAGGAGAACGCAAATGGGAAATGAGATCGCAGGCCGCGGCGAACTCCTGCTGTACAGCGACGAGAGCGGCAAGGAATACGTCAGCGTTATCTTTGCGGAGGAAACCTTCTGGCTCAGTCAGAGCGGCATGGCGGAGTTGTTCGGCTGCACACCGGAAAACATCCTCCAACATCTGAAAAACATATACGCTGAGGAAGAGCTGGCCACCGACGCAACTACTAAGAAATTCTTAGTAGTTCGCAGAGAGGGTAGCCGCGACGTGCGGCGCAGCATCGACCACTACAACCTCGACGCCATCATCGCGGTCGGTTACCGGGTCAACTCCCAAAAGACCACCCGCTTCCGTCAGTGGGCGACGAGGACGCTGAAAGAGTACATCCAGAAGGGCTTCGTCCTCAACGACGAGCTGATGAAAAACGGCCGCCCCTTTGGCAAAGACTACTTTGACGAACTGCTGGAGCGCATCCGGGAGATCCGCGCCAGTGAGCGCCGGGCATATCAGAAAATCGCGGATGTGTTTGAGCAGTGCAGCTACGACTACGACAAAAACAGCGAGACCACGAAAGCCTTCTATGCCTTCGTGCAGAACAAGCTGCACTACGCCGTTACCGGCAAGACTGCCGCGGAGCTGATTGCGGAACGGGCCACGCCGGACAGCCCCACCATGGGCCTGACCACATGGGAGGGTGCGCCGGACGGAAAGATACTCAAAAGCGACACGCTGGTGGTGAAGAACTACCTGAACGAAAAGGAACTGTCCCGCCTGAACCGGCTGGTGACCATGTTCATCGACTACGCCGAACTGATGGCGGAGGACGAGCAGTTGATGTCCATGCAGGACTGGCTGGACGAAACCGACCAATTTCTGACCAACAACCGCCGCAGGGTGCTGGACGGCAAAGGCCACATCTCGCGGGAAGCGGCAGTCAAGAAGGTCGGTGCGATCTACGACGAGTTCCGCAAAAAACAGGACGCAGCATACATCTCCGATTTCGACCGGGAGATGGCGAAATACTTAAAGGGCGGTGAGACACCATGATCGAACGCTATGACATTGCGGGCTACTGCCGCATCTCGGTGGACGAGGAGCTGGACCGGGACAACACGTCCATCGAAAATCAGAAAGCCATCATCGCGGATTTCGTGCGCCAACGGTTCCCGGATTCCAGCCTGACCTTCTACGAGGACCGCGACCGCTCCGGCTACACCTTCGAGCAGCGGGAAAACTACCAGACCATGCGCCGGGAGCTGATGCGCCACAAGTACGACATCCTCATCGTTAAGGACTTCTCCCGCTTCTCCCGCCGCAACTCGCGGGGATTGGTGGAGCTGGAGGACTTGCGGGACGCGGGCATCCGCATCATCTCCATCGGGGACGGCATCGACTTCCCCAACGACGATGACTGGCTGAAGATCCAGTTCGAGTTCCTCATCAACGAAATGCCCGTCACCGACACCAGCAAGAAGGTCAAGTCCGTCATCAAGCGCCGCCAGATCGACGGCAAGTGGATCTGCGCCGCGCCCTACGGCTACATCGTCAACAAGGCGCAGCAGTTTGAGATCGTCCCCACCGAGGCGGACATCGTGCGGAAAATTTTCACCCTCTACAACAGCGGCTGGGGCTACAAGAAGATCGCCAACTACCTCACCGACCAGGGCATCCCCACGCCACGCATGACGGAGCGGGAACGCAAGGAAAAAGAGGGCGTGGAGTGCAAGCGGCAGGTGAAGCCCGTGTGGGCCATCGTGACCGTGCAGGGCATTCTCGACAACGATTTCTACATCGGCACCCTCCGGCAGGGCAAGTACGCCCGCAGGAAGATCAACGGCGCGGAGATCAAGCGGGACGAGAGCGACCATCTGGTATTTGAAAACCACCATCAGGCCATCATCGACTACCGCACCTTCGCCACCACCCGCGCCCTGCGGGAAAAGCGCACCACCTCCAGCTACCGGGGCGTGAAGATCAACGACAACACCTACTCCGGATTCCTGTTCTGCGGCGACTGCGGCAGTCCCATGTTCGCCATGAGCCGCAGCGACCTCAAGGATGCCTACCGCTGCGGCGAGTATCACAAACGGGGGCTGAAAGCCTGCACCAGCCACCACATCCGGGTGGACAAGCTGGACGAGGTGGTAAAGGCCTACGTCCAGAAGGTGAAGGACAGCTCCGCCGAAATGCTGGCGCGGCTCAACGCCGACCTCGACCGGGAGGACGAGGACATTGAGGAGACGGAGCGTTCCGCTGAGCATCTGTCCGAGGTGCTGGCCGACTTGCAGGAGGAGCTGAAAGCCACCAAGCGTCAGCGCATCCGGGACATTATGAAGCATCCGGAGAACGAGGAGACGCTGGAGGAGACCTATGACGAGCTGGAAAACGATCTCCTGCACCGCATCGAGGGGCTGAACCACCAGATCGCCATGACGGAGGACAAGCGCAACACCATCATTCAGGTGAACCGCGTGGCCCGGACGGCCATAGAGGTGTTCGACGATATCCTCCGCAAGCCCAAGCTGGAGCGCAACGACTTAGAGCTGATGCTCCAGCGGATCAACGTCTATGAGGATCACATCGAAATTCAGCTGAAAGCGGACATCGACTCCATCCTGAAAAGCGGAACGCTCCCCGCGGAAACGGAGGATGCCGCAAATTTTAAGCAGGGCACGGAAAATATCGAATTACAATCTGTAGGGGCGGACGACTCTGTCCGCCCGTGGGTCGATGAGGGCATCGACCCCTACGAAACAGAACTCGTCCAAAGCGCTAAGAACCGCGAGGACAAGGTTTTCCGTGTCAATGTCATCAGCAACGGCGACCCCTTGGAGATATTCACCGAGCGCGACGGCGAGGTGATATTCAAAAAATATTCGCCCATCGGGGAGCTGAGCGATTTTGCGGCTCAGATATGCGACAGCCTGCACCGTTCTACCGATGCGATAGCCGCGGTGTGCGACCGCGACAGCGTTATTGCCGTCTCGGGTGCGTCAAAGCGCGAATTTCTTGAAAGGCGAGTATCGCCGGAGCTTGAATGCCTCATGGAATCACGCGGCAGCCTGTGCAGCGACGGCAGGGAGGCCGTACACGTTATTGACGGCGACGAGCGATATTTTGCTTCCGCCGCGTCTCCGATCATCAGCGAGGGCGACATACTCGGCTGCGTGATGTTCGTAAGCCCCAAGGCAGCCGCCGGCAGCGACCTTGAGCTCAAGCTCACGCAGACAGCGGCATCCTTCCTCGGAAAGCAGATGGAAAGCTGAAAATGCAAAAAACGGACACTGCGATACCCCGTCAGGGTACAGCAGTGTCCGAGACTGTCAAAAACCTATGCTGCTGAGAAAAAAGCATCCGCGCAGCGGGGGAGT
>CAVFND010000201.1:0-3635 GCA_963623615.1 Oscillibacter sp. ER4
GTGAAGAGGATCGCAACGTAAGTGTATACCTTTTTCATTCGCTCGCGCTCGGTGGTGGGCTTTTCTTCACCGGGCACGGGCGGCTTGTTCGGGTCCTTGGGACCCTCGTGAATAAAATCGGACATGGTTAGTCGCCTCCGTTCTTTCTGCGTTTGATGGCGGTGAGCGCTTCGAGCAGATCATTCAAGTCGTCGATGCCGTAGTAGTCGAGCTCGATGCGGCCTTTTTTCTTACCGGACACGATGCGGCAGGTGCGGCCGATCTTATCGCTGAGTTCCTGCGCCGCCAAGCGGCCGTAGCTCTCGGTGATGAGCTCGTCATTCGTGGGCTTGCGCTCTTCCTTGGGATTCGCAAGGCGCTTGGCGAGCGCCTCAGTCTGGCGGACGCTGAGGCCCTGTTTGACGATCAGGTTTGCCGCGTCGAGCTGCAAGTCGGTCTTGAGCGGCAGCAGCGCGCGGGCGTGACCGCCGGAGAGGTCACCGTTTTGCAGCATTTGCCGCACTTCGGGGCAAAGGCCTAACAGTCTCAGGCTGTTTGCCACGGCGGAACGGGACTTGCCGACGCGCTCGGCGGCCTCCTCCTGCGTGAGGTGGTAATTGTCCATCAGCGTTTTGTAGCCCTCGGCCTCTTCAATGGGGTCAAGGTCTTCGCGCTGGAGGTTTTCGATGAGCGAAAGCTCGGTCATCTTGCGGTCATCCGCCTCGATGACGATGGCGGGCACTTCGGCAAGGCCCGCGATGCGCGCGGCGCGCCAGCGGCGCTCGCCCGCGATGATCTGATAGTAGCCGGAGGAAAGGCGGCGGACCGTCAGCGGCTGGATGATGCCGTGCTCGCGGATGGAATCGGCCAGATCTTGCAGCGCCTCTTCATCGAAGTGGTGGCGCGGCTGGTTGCCGTAGGGCTCGATCTGCGAGATGGGGAGGTAGAGGTTGTCGGACGTGTCGGTGCGCAGGGCGGCGTCGCCCAGCAGCGCGCCGAGCCCCTTGCCGAGCCCGCGGTTTGCATTTGCCATGGAAACTTCTCCTTTCTGTGGGGATGAAGTGGGCGGAATGCGCCCTTATTATTTAATGTATCAGCGGTTCTGCTTCAAAAACTCGTTGGCGAGGCTGCTGTACGCCTCCGCACCGCGGGAGGTGCGGTCGTAGTAGTTGATGGGCTTGCCGTGGCTCGGCGCCTCGCTAAGGCGGACGTTTCGCGGGATGACGGTCGCATACACCTTGCCGGGGAAGTAGCGTTTGACCTCTTCCGCGACTTGCAGGGCGAGATTTGTGCGCCCGTCGAACATTGTGAGCAGCACGCCCTCGAGCTCGAGGCCGGGATTCAGGCTGCGGCGCACCATACGGACCGTGTGCATCAGGTCGGACAGGCCCTCGAGCGCGAAATATTCGCCCTGCACGGGAACGATCAGGGAATTCGCGGCGCAGAGGGCGTTGACCGTGAGCAGTTCAAGTGACGGCGGGCAGTCGATGAGGATAAAGTCGTAATTGGGCGAGAGAATGTCGAGCGCCTGCTTGAGCAGGAATTCACGATTTTCGCGGTCGATCATCTCGATGCCCGCGCCCGCCAGCGCCTTCGAGGAGGGGAGCACATCGCCGTAGCGCGTGTTTACCACGCTGGTCGTGACGTCCGCGCCGTTGATGAGCACGTCGTAGACGCCGCGCGTGGCGGCCTTGTCCACGCCCATACCGGAGGTGGAGTTGGCCTGCGGGTCGAAGTCACACAGCAGGACGCGATTGCCTTTCTCCTTGAGGGAAGAGGTCAGGTTGACGCAGGTCGTCGTTTTACCGACGCCGCCCTTTTGATTGACGATTGCAACAATTTTAGCCAAAAAAACACCCACCTTAGTCATAGAAGCATTGCTTCATTTTCATTCTTATCCAGTATAACACAAAACGGCTTGATTTCAACAGCAAAGCTCAAATTTTGCAAATTTGTTTCACGTGAAACATGACAAGGCGCAGACCTTTACGTCCCAATTTACCCCTGTTTGGGTCTGCTTTGGGATACCTCAGCGCTATTGCCGCTGAAAGTAGAAAAGCGTCATGGTAAAGGTGTTGACCTTTACCATGACGCTAAATCAGTGTTTCACGTGAAACAAATCACTCCTGCGGCTCGGTCAGCAGCATCGTGCCATAGGGTTCGAGCGTCAGGCGAAGGAGACCGTCGCCGCAGAAGAACTCCTGATGCGACAGGACATCCTCGGCGAGCGCCGCGTCCCAGGGGAGGGTGAGCATGACGGGCCGGTCGCCCGCGTTGACCGCCGTGAGGCAATGGTCGTGCTCTGTGCGGCGGGAGAATGCCAGTGCGCGGCCCTGCGCGGCGTGGTAGACGATCGTGCCGCTTTGCAGCGCCGCGTGCGCCTTGCGCAGCGCGCCGAGCTGCCGGAAGTAGCGCACCAGCTCCTGATTCTCGCGCCCCCAGGGATAAGTGCCGCGGTTGAACGGGTCCTCAAAGCCCTGCATGCCCGCCTCGTCGCCGTAGTAGAGCATCGGCGAGCCGGGGAAGGTGTAGAGGATCAGCGCCGCGAGCTTGAGGAGCGACATACCGCGCGCAAGGTCGTCTTGGCTGAGCTGATAGACCGCGCGTTCGTCGCGCGTCTGCGGCGCGGGGGAGGTGAGCCCCAGAATCGTCAAAAGCCTTGGCGTGTCGTGGGTCGAGAGAAAGTTCATCGCGCCGTAAAACGCGGGCGCGGGGTAATTTTCGCGCAGCTCCTCCATACTGTCGCGGAAGTATTCCGCGCCGCCGCCGAGCAAGTACGCCATCAGCGCCGTGCGGAACGGGTAATTCATCAGGCCGTTCGTCTCGCGGCCCAGAAGGTACTTGCGGCGCCGGGAGTAGGCGATCTTCGTCGTGCCGTCCTCCCAGACCTCACCGAGAAGATAGGCGTCGGGGTTCTCCTCGTTTATCGCCGCGCGGATCTTTTCGATGAACTCGTCGGGCAGCTCGTCGGCGACGTCGAGCCGCCAGCCGGACGCGCCCGCGCGCAGCCAGCGCTTGATGATGGAGTTGTCGCCCTTGATAATGTAGTCAACATAACTCTTTTCGAGCTCGTTGACCGCGGGCAGATTCTTAATGCCCCACCACGCGTCATACTCGTCAGGGAAGGGGTGGAAGCTGTACCAGCGGTAGTAGGGCGACTGCTCGCCCTGCGCCGCGCCGAGGTCGTCGTAGAAGCCGTCGGCGTTGAAGTAGACGCTCTTGCGCCCTGTGTGGTTGAAGACGCCGTCGAGCATCACGTGGATGCCGTGCTTCTTCGCCTCCGCGCAGAGCGTGCGGAAGTCCGCTTCATCGCCGAGCAGCGGGTCGATGCGCTCATAGCAGGCTGTGTCGTAGCGGTGGTTGGTCGAGGCCTCAAAAATGGGGCAGAGATAGAGCGTCGTCACGCCGAGAGACGCGAGGTAGTCGAGCTTTTCCGTGATGCCCTGCAAATCACCGCCGAAAAAGTCGCTGCACGTGATCTCACCGTCGGCGTTCGGACGGTATTCGGGCAGCTCGTCCCAATTTTCGTGCAGCGTGCGCGGGCCGACAAGGCCTGCGACGTCCCGTTTTTTTGCGCGGCGGAAGCGGTCGGGGAAGATCTGATACGTCACGCCGCGGCCGAACCAATCGGGCGTTTTGTGCGTGTCGTCGTAGAC
>CAVFND010000202.1:0-3627 GCA_963623615.1 Oscillibacter sp. ER4
CTTCCCGCACTACACGGTGCTCAAAAACGTCTGCGACGCGCCGATCTCGGTGCAAAAGCGCGATAAAGCCGAGGTCGAGGCCGAGGCGATGGCGCTGCTCGACAAGATGGGACTTGCGGGCAAGGAAAACGCTTACCCCTATCAGCTCTCGGGCGGGCAGCAGCAGCGCGTGGCCATCGCCCGCGCGCTCGCGATGAAGCCGGAAATTCTCTTTTTCGACGAGCCGACCTCCGCGCTCGACCCGCTTTTGACCGGCGAGGTGCTGCGCGTCATCCGCTCGCTTGCCGACGAGCATATGACGATGGTCATCGTGACGCACGAGATGCCCTTTGCCCGCGCCGTGAGCGACCGCGTCGTCTTTTTAGACGGCGGCGTCATCGTGGAGCAGGGCAGCCCCGAGCAGGTCTTCGAAAACCCGCAGCAGGAGCGAACCAGGGAGTTTTTGAAATCTTACCGCGAGACGAGCGGCGCTCAGGCGTAGTAATTCACGAGCAGGTCGACGACCGCGCCGTAGCTCTGCGTGCCGAGAGAATCGCCGTAGGATTTGATCATCTTGTCGTTGAGCGACTGGGTGACGGTGGCCGTGAGGCCCTTGTACTGCGCCCAATAGGCGCTGTTGCAGCGCAGGTCGAGCACGATCTCATCGGGAAGCGAATCCCGAATCGTCTGCCACGCGTCGGGGTCGACGCGGTACAGCGCGTTGCCGAGGTGAATGTAGCCGAGCATCCAGCCAGCGTAGTTGTAGTCTGCGTTGTCGCAGCGCGTGCAGGCGAGGACCGCGAGGAAGTTGCTCTGCTGCTCGGACGTGATGCCGCGCTGGTGCGAGAGCTCGTGCGCGCAGGTCGAGGCCAGCAGCATCGCGGGCGAGTCCATGTTCACGTTCGACTCGCCCGTGAACGGGAAGTAGAAGCCCGTGAAGTTCATCGCGCTCATGATCTTTGAAAAGAAAATGCCCTTGGGCTTCTGGTCCGGCATGTCGAGGAACGGGAATTCGTCGTACAGGCAGTCGTATACCGTGTCGGCGTAATCTAAAATCTCCTGCCGGTCGGCGGTGAAAAGGCCGTTTTCGTCGCGCGCGATGTGCGCCGATGCCTCGGCAAGATTGTCCGCGAAATACTGCGTGACGCGGACTAAATCCTCATACGCGACGGGCTCGGGCGAAAGGCCGCTTTTGTCGCAGAAGTCGTCCGCGCAGTAGTTCGCGCCCCAGAGGAGCGAAAACGCGGCATAGACCGTGAGAAACAAGTCAAGCACGAAGAGCGCGCAGCGGTACGCGGCGCGCCCTTTTTTGCGCGATTTGACAAGACAGCGCACCATCAGCACGAGCAGAGAGGCCGCCGTGACTGCCGCGAGTACGTACAAAAGCTCCGCGACCGAAAACGGCAGCGCCGCGCACGCGCGGCCTAAGAATTGCTCCAAGGGCAGCGTGACCGAGTAGACCCAGAAATTGACGGCAGCGCGGCTGCCGCGGAAAAGATAGAAAAGCACAAGGACTGCGCCGCAGGCGAAAAGCCAGCGGTGCAGTCCTTTGTTGTCACGGTACAGGGTTTTCATGGGGAGATCAGTCCTTTTTTTCATCAAGCGGCGCAGGCGCGGGGTCGAACATTGCGTCGTCCGTCACGCCCTTTTTCGTAAGGCTGCGGTTCGTGAACCAGTTCACAAGCGAGCTGATGCACGCGAAGATCGGCACGCCGAGGAACATGCCCAGCACGCCGCCGAAACCGCCGCCGACCACGATGGCCACGATGACCCAGAAGCTCGAAATGCCGGTGGATTTGCCGAGGATTTTCGGCCCCAGGATGTTGCCGTCAAACTGCTGCAATGCGATGATGAAGAGAATGAAGTAAAGGCACTGCCTGGGGCTGACGAGCAGGATCAGGAACGCGCTCGGAATGGCGCCGAGGAACGGGCCGAAGATCGGGATGATGTTCGTCACGCCCACGAACACCGAGATGATCGGCGTATACGGGAATTTGAAGATCGAGCAGAAGATGAAGCAGAGAATGCCGATGATGAGCGAGTCGAGCAGCTTTCCGCGCACGAAGCCGCTGAAGATGCGGTCGGCCTCGGACACGGCGCGCAGCGTGCGGCGGTACGGCGTTTCGGGCAGGATCGCGTAGAGGAGTTTTTTCGACTGCTTGGCAAAGCCTTCCTTGCGCGCGAGCAGGTACACCGAGATCATCATGCCGATCAGCAGATTTTTGAGGAAGATGACGACGCTCCAGATGCCGCCCGTCACGGCGACGATGGCGACCTGCGCCTGCGGGATGACCGTGTCGGTGATCCACTTGACGAGCTTGTCATAGTAGCCGTTGAGCGCGGAGAGCAGCTGGTCGGAGTAGATGTCGTCGGAGAAGATCGTCTGATTTTCTACAAAGTTGTTGATCCAGTTGTAGACGGTGCGGTAGTAGGTTTCAAAGTTGGCGGCCAGCGTCTTCGTGCTGTCGACCAGCTCGGGGATGAGGATGCTGAACATCAAGTAGATGAGGGCGATGGCGCAGAGCCACGTGACAAGGATGCTCAGTCCCCGGATGAGCGAGAACTTCGCCTTCGGCAGCCCCTTTTGGATGCCGCCGTCGAAAAAGTCGACGATGGGGGCGAGCAGATACGCGAACACAAGGCCGTAGATGACCGGCGAGAGCACGCTCATCAGCTTGCTGAAAAAGTCCAGCAGCACGCGGGACTGGAAAAAGGTGTCGTAAAACATCAGCACCGCGCAGGCCGAGACGACGAGCGTCACGCCGAGGTGCAGATAGGTTTTGTTTTTCATGCGCTTCCCCCTTTGGGCAGAATCCGTTAATTGTATATCAAAATTAGCTTACTATTTTTTGCTGGGAATTGCAACCGGTCATTTCGTGTGTTATGATAATCTTCACTCTCTGTTAATGAAAATGAACGGAACTTGACCTTTATGACAGAGAGCTCTTTGACCGACAGGGCGCAGGGTGCTTTGCCGGTCTGATGCTGTGAAGAGCAAACGAGGAGGAACCCATGGACGACAAAAAGCTGCTCTTTATCGTCAATCCCCGCGCGGGAAAGACCAAATCCCTCGCGCCGCTGTTTGACGCCGCCGCGATCTACTCTGAGGCGGGCTATCTCGTCTCCGTGCGCAAGACCACGCACCGCGGCGAGGCGACCGAGCTCGCCGAATCGCTCGGGCCGGAATTCGACGTGGTCGTCTGCCACGGCGGCGACGGCACGCTCAACGAAACGGTGAACGGCGTGATGCGCATCCCGCAGGAATACCGCCCGCTCGTGAGCTATCTGCCCGGAGGCAGCACGAACGATTTTGCCGCGAGCCTGAATATCTCGTCGAACCCCGCCGAGGCGGCGCAGTCCGCCATGCGCATGAAGCCGAGATCGCTGGACGTGGGCAAATTCGGCGAGCGGAACTTTGTCTATGTCGCGTCGTTCGGCGCGTTTACGAAAACGACCTACACCGTCCAGCAGGATATTAAAAATATGTTCGGGCACTTTGCGTATTTGCTCGAGGGCGTCAAGAATCTTGACACGCTCTGCCCGTACCGCATGAAGATCACGGCGGACGACGAGGTGTTCGACGGGGAGTATCTCTTCGGCGCGATCAGCAATTCGACGTCGATCGCGGGGCTGATGAAGCTCTCGCCC
>CAVFND010000203.1:0-3621 GCA_963623615.1 Oscillibacter sp. ER4
AGGCGCGAGTGACGGTAGAATGGCGGCAGACTGCGTGCGGAATGCGGCATTGCTGCGCTTGCCGCATTGATTAGCACTCCGGTAGACGGTGATTACTGCGTACTCCTACAAGGTAGGCAGAGCGGCAACGGATGATAGGAGCAAATCAAATCGTATAGCAACGCTGAACGCGGCTCCGCCGCGTAGGCATTCTCATTCCGGAGGCGCAAAGATTGTTCGAGCTCCAGACTGCCAATCAAAGCCTTTCTCTTGTGGTTCCAAAGGGGCCATTCTCTTTTGCGAAAGAGAATGGCCCCCTTGACTCGCGTCCCCTGCACGGTGCAGGGAACAACACAACACAATGGTGTTAAAACAGCGTCAACTGACTCGTCTCCGGCAGGCCCGCGAACGCGCCCAGCGCTCTGAGCTGGTCGATATGCGTCTGCGACAGCTTGTTGCAGCAAAGAGAAAACTCCTCCACCGATGTAAAGTCCTTTCCCTTGCGCTTCTCGACCGTGTCGAGCGCAGCGGTCTCGCCGAGGCCGCGGACGGATGTGAACGGCGGCAGCAGGCCGTTTTCCGTGACGACGAACTTTGTCGCGTCGCTGCGGTAGATGTCGATGGGCTCAAAATGGAAGCCGCGCAGGCAGAATTCGTAGCAGACCTCGAGCGTCGTCATTAAGTCCTGCTCCACGGCGGTCGCATCCTTGTTGTTTTCGATCTCACGGATGCGGCGGCGCAGCGCGTCGGCATCCTTGCAGCACTCAGCGGCGTCGAATGCCTTGGCGCGGATGGAGAAGAACGTCGCGTAGAACGCGAGCGGCTCGTGCACCTTGAACCACGCGATGCGGAACGCCATCATGACGTACGCGACCGCATGCGCCTTCGGGAAGAGGTAACCGATCTTCGCGAGCGATTCGATGTACCACTCCGGCACGTCGTGCTTGCGCATCTCCTCGACCCACATCGGCCAGTCCCCTGCCTTGCCGCCCTTGACCTTGCCCTTTCGAACGGCCTCCATGATCTTGAAGCTCATCTTCGGGTCAAGGCCCATCGAAATGAGATAGAGCATGATATCGTCACGGCAGCCGACGGTCTCCAGAACGCTCGCCGTGCCGCTGACGATCAGATCCTTCGCGTTGCCGAGCCACACGTCCGTGCCGTGAGAGAAGCCGGAAAGGCGCAGCAGTGTGTTGAAGTCCTTCGGCTGCGTGTCGACGAGCATCTGGCGCGTGAAGCGCGTGTTGAACTCCGGGATCGCGACGGCGCCCGTGGGGCCGAGCACCTCGTCATTCTCGTAGCCGAGCACCTTGGACGAGATGAAGATCGACATCGTGTCGGGGTCGTCGAGCGGGATGGCGCGGGCGTTTACGCCCGTCAGGTTTTCGAGCATGCGGATCATCGTCGGGTCATCGTGGCCGAGCATATCGAGCTTTAAAAGGTTGTCCTCCATGCAGTGATATTCGAAATGCGTGGTGATCGTATCGCTGTCGGGGTCGTCCGCGGGATGCTGCACGGGGCAGAAATCCTCGATATCCATGTCGTCCGGCACGACGACGAGGCCGCCGGGGTGCTGGCCCGTCGTGCGGCGCACCCCGACGCAGCCCGCCGTCAGGCGGTCGATCTCGGCGTTGCCCGCAGCGATGCCGTTTTCCTCGAGGTATTTTTTGACAAAGCCGTAGGCCGTCTTCTCCGCGAGCGTACCGATCGTGCCCGCGCGGAAGACTTGCGTCTTGCCGAACATCTCGACCGCGTGCGCGTGGGCGCGCGCCTGATATTCGCCCGAGAAGTTCAGGTCGATATCCGGCACCTTGCCGCCGCCGTAGCCGAGGAACGTTTCAAACGGGATGTCGAAGCCATCCTTGACGTACTTCGTGCCGCAGACGGGACACATCTTGTCTGGCATGTCCGCGCCGCAGCCGTATTCGCCGCCGTGAAATTCGACGTTGCGGCATTTGGGGCAGCGGTAGTGCGGCGGGAGCGCGTTGACCTCGGTGATGCCGGCCATGTACGCCACGAGCGATGAGCCGACCGACCCTCGCGAGCCGACGAGATAGCCGCACTCGAGCGAGCGCTGCACGAGCTTCTGCGCCGACATGTAAACGACATCGTACTTGCCCAGAATGCTGCCGAGCTCAACGTTCAGCCGGTCGACGATCAGCTGCGGCAGGTCATCGCCATAAAGCTCATGCGCTTTCCCCCACACCATGCGGTTGAGGTCTTCCTCCGAGTTTTCGAGGCGCGGCGGGAACAGCTTGCCCTTGGGCAGAAGCTCAATGTCCTCCACCTGCTCGGCGATGGCGCGGGTGTTCGTCACGACGACCTCGTAGGCCTTCTCCTTGCCGAGGTAGTCGAATTCCTTGAGCATTTCGTCCGTCGTGCGGAAGTAGAGCGGGACGGGCTCGTTCGCGTCGGCGAATTTCTTCGACGCGAGCAGAATGTGGCGGTAGATCTCGTCCTCGGGGTCAAGAAAGTGGACGTCGCCCGTCGCGCAGACGGGCTTGCCGAGCTCCTCGCCGAGTTTGACGACGGTGCGGTTGAAGTCCTTAAGGTCTTCGTCGTCGCGCACCGTGCCGTCGCGCACCATGAAGCGGTTGTTGCCAAGCGGCTGAATTTCAAGATAGTCGTAGAACGAAGCGATGCGCTTGAGCTCGTTCCAGTCCTTGTGGTCGACGATGGCGCGGAACAGTTCGCCCGCCTCGCAGGCAGAGCCGATGATCAATCCCTCGCGGTGCTGGATGAGCTCACTTTTCGGGATGATCGGCACGCGCTTGAAGTATTTGAGGTTCGACGCCGAGATGAGCTGATAGAGGTTCTTGAGGCCCACCCTGTTCTTAGCGATCAGGATGATGTGCTTCGGGAAACGGTTGCGCTTGACGCCGAGTGGACGCAGCTTTGTCATTTCGTCGTTGATCTGCTGGAGGCGCGTGACGCCGCGTTCTTCGAGCATGACAAAGAACTTGGCGAGCATCTGCGCGACCGGCACCGCGTCGTCGGACGCGCGGTGGTGGTTGAACTGCGGGAGCTGCAAGTGGTCGGCCACGATGTCGAGCTTATACTTGCCGAGCTCGGGCAGGAGGTTCTGCGCAAAAATCAGCGAGTCGAGATACGTCGGATCAAACGGGATGCCGCATTTTTTGCAGCCCGCGCGGATGAAGCTGATATCGAACTCCGCGTTGTGCGCGGCGAGCGGACGGCCGCCCGCAAAATCCAAAAAGGCGCGTAGCGCCTCCTCAAGCTTCGGCGCGCCGCGCAGCATGTCGTCCGTGATGCCGGTCAGGCCGATGATCTCGGGCGAAAGCCGACGCTCGGGGTCGACGAAAGTCTGGAACGTGTCGACGATCTCGCCGTCTTTGAGGATGACCGCGCCGATCTCGGTGATGGCGTCATGCGCGACCTTGAGGCCGGTCGTTTCGATGTCGAAGCAGCAGATCTCGGTCGAAAAATCGCCGTCCTGCGGGCCGTGCACGCAGATACGGTCGTCGATGTTGTTGAGAAAATAGCCCTCACAGCCGTAAAGGAGTTTTATTTTACCCTCACCGGTGTGCCAGGCGTCCGGGAAGCTCTGCGCCACGCCGTGGTCAGTGATCGCGATGGCGGGCATCCCCCACTTGATCGCGCGCTTGACGACCGTAGCAGTGT
>CAVFND010000204.1:0-3195 GCA_963623615.1 Oscillibacter sp. ER4
CACACAAAGAACCGTGCCGGTCTGCAAAAGCAGACCGGCACGGTTCTTTGTTAGAAAGGCCGCCGACTGAATAGTCGGCGGCCTTTTTCCATATTTTTGTTTTTTACTTTAAAGCGGCGAGCAGGGCGTCGACGCGGTCGGTCTTCTCCCACGTCACGCCGAGGTCCTCGCGGCCCATGTGGCCGTAAGCGGCGAGCTGGCGGTAGATGGGGCGGCGCAGGTCGAGGTCGCGGATGATGGCGGTCGGACGCAGGTCAAAGACCTTCTCCACGGCCTCTTCGAGCTTGCCGTCGTCGACCTTTCCGGTGCCGAACGTCTCGACGAGCACGCTTACAGGATGCGCAACGCCGATGGCGTAGGCAAGCTGGACCTGGCACTTGTCGGCAAGGCCCGCAGCCACGATGTTCTTGGCGACATAGCGCGCGGCGTAAGCGGCAGAGCGGTCAACCTTTGTCGGGTCCTTGCCGGAGAACGCGCCGCCGCCGTGCGGGGCGCTGCCGCCGTAGGTGTCGACGATGATCTTGCGGCCGGTCAGGCCGCTGTCGCCCTGCGGGCCGCCGATGACGAAGCGTCCGGTCGGGTTGACATAAATCTTGGTATTCTCATCCATCAGCTCCGCGGGAACGGTCGGCTTGATGACAAACTCGATCATGTCCCTGCGGATGGTCTCAAGCGAGACCTCCGGCGCGTGCTGAGTGGAAAGGACGACGGTGTCGACACGGACGGGCTTACCGTTTTCGTCGTACTCGACTGTCACCTGCGTCTTGCCGTCGGGACGGAGATAATCGACAAGGCCCTGCTTGCGCACGTCGGTCAGCTTCTTTGCCATCTTGTGGGAAAGAGAGATCGCGAGCGGCATCAGCTCGGGGGTCTCGGTGCAGGCGTAGCCGAACATCATGCCCTGGTCGCCCGCGCCGTTGTCGAGCTCGCTCGCGCCGCTCTCCTTGTTTTCAAAGGAGTTGTCGACGCCCATTGCGATATCGCCGCTCTGCTCGTCGATATTCGTGATGACGCCGCAGGTGTCGCAGTCGAAGCCGTACTTCGCGCGGTCGTAGCCGATGCCGCGGATGACGTCGCGCGCGATCTTCGGAATGTCGACATAGCAGCTCGTGGTGATCTCGCCCATGATGTGGACAAGGCCGGTGGAAACGGTCGTCTCGCAGGCCACGCGGCCGTTGGGGTCTTTTTCAAGGATGGCGTCGAGCACCGCGTCGGAGATCTGGTCGCAGATCTTGTCGGGATGCCCCTCGGTGACGGATTCAGAGGTGAATAAACGTTTTGCCATGGTTACTTTTCTTCCTTTCTCGTTGTTGGGAAAAACAAAAAATACTCTGTCGAACCGACAGAGTATCGCGCTTTCTGCTCTTCCTCATCTTTCGATTCGTTCGTCGGATTTGGCACCTTGCCTCTTCGGGCAGGTTGTCGTGGTGTCATAGGGCCGATCCCTCAACCACTCTCGATGAAGTATTCACTTGTGACTTTCGCCGAATGTATTCTACCATGTTTGTACGCTTTGTCAATCAGTTTTTGAAGATTTTGTGCAAATACTTGACTTTGTCCGGATTTATGCTACAATATCATTCGCAAATTGAATGTCATCGGGGACTTGCGGCCGCAGCCGCAGCGGTCGAGAGATGTCGGATGCGTCCGGTCAAGCAGTGACCGGACTTTTTTTATGTACTTTTGATGAAACGGAGGCCTTTCCATGCAGATTTCCCTTTCCGATCATTTTACGTATCAAAAGCTGCTGCGCTTTGTCGCGCCCAGCATTTTGATGATGATCATCACGTCCATTTACAGCATTGTCGACGGCTTTTTTGTTTCAAACTTCGTCGGCAAAAACTCGTTCGCCGCGCTGAACCTCATCTTCCCCGTCATCATGGCGCTCGCCGCAGTCGGCTTCATGATCGGCGCGGGCGGCAGCGCGCTCATCGCCAAAACGCTCGGCGAGGGCAAGCCGAAGGAAGCAAACGAGATCTTCTCCATGCTCGTCATCGTGCTCGTCGCCGGCGGCGCGGTTTTGAGCGGCGTGTGCATCATCTTTCTGCGCCCCATCTCCTTTGCCGTCGGCGCGACGGACCTGACGATCGACGACTGCGTGCTCTATGGGCGCGTGCTGCTTGCGTCGCTTCCCTTTTTCATGCTGCAAAACAGCTTCCAGAGCTTTCTGGCGACGGCGGAAAAGCCGCACTTCGGCCTGCGCGTGACGGTGTTCGCGGGGCTGACGAACATGGTGCTCGATTTTCTGCTCGTCTACGTGTTCCCGTTCGGCCTTCTCGGCGCGGCGCTCGCCACGGCGTTTTCGCAGATCGTCGGCGCGCTCATCCCGCTTGTCTTCTTCCTCCGCCCGAACGATTCGCCGCTGCACCTGACGCGCCCGCGCTTTGACTTCCGCGCCCTTGGCAAGGCCTGCTATAACGGCTCGAGCGAGATGGTCAGCAACCTTTCGACTTCCCTCGTCGGCGTGCTCTACAACATCCAGCTCATGTCCATCGCGCAGGAGGACGGTGTGAGCGCTTACGGTATTATCATGTATGTCAGCTTCATCTTCATGGCATTCTTCTTCGGTTATTCCATCGCCGTCACGCCCGTCGTTGGCTACCACTACGGCGCGCAGAACCGCGGGGAACTCAAAAGTCTGCTCAAAAAGAGCCTGACTCTCACTCTCATCGCGAGCCTCGCGATGACCTTCTTTTCCATCGCGCTCGCCTCGTCCATTGCCCGTATCTTCGTCGGCTACGACGAAACCCTCTGTGCGATGACGGTCAACGCCCTGCGGCTTTACTCGCTCTCGTTCCTCGTCTGCGGCTTTAATATCTTCGGCTCGGCGTTTTTCACGGGGCTCAACAACGGCACGGCCAGCGCGCTCATTTCGTTCCTGCGCACGCTCGTTATTCAGATCGCTGCAATTCTGATCCTGCCGAAGCTCCTCGGCATCAACGGCATCTGGCTCGCCATCACCGTGGCCGAGGCGCTCACCCTGATCATCACCGCGGCACTTTTCCTCGCAGGGCGGAAGAAGTACCATTACGCCTGAATTCCATCAACAGCCAACAAACGGCCGCGGCGGTTCCCCGCCGCGGCCGTTCTTGCGCATTCCGGCAGGCTGTGGTAAGATAAATTTTAAAAGATCATAGAGATGAGCAAAACACACATTGAACATTGAGGTGGAAGCGATGCAATAAAGGGAAAATG
>CAVFND010000204.1:3205-3618 GCA_963623615.1 Oscillibacter sp. ER4
GTCAGCGGACGCCATGCGTGTGCTGAATTTAATATCTTTTTTCACGTTGAATAACCTTTCTATCATAATTCTTTCGTGCCCTCGGAGAGCTGGGGGTTCCTCAAAGGGGGACTGGTCCCCCTTTGAAGCTGCGCCGCCGGAGGCGGGTAAAGGCGTTTCAGCAGAGACGCCCGCAGCTTTAAGTGGGTCCGGGCTTCTGCCCCCAAATGGGGTGTGGGGTCATGCCCCGCCCAGTGCATTTGGCAAGGCAGCGGCTTCGCCGCAGACCAGACAAATGCGATGCTGGCCACCTAGAGATGAGCAAAACGCACATTGAACATTGAGGTCGAAGCGATGCAATAAAGGGAAAATGTTCGGTGGATTGAAAAAAGCGTACAAAACCCATACCCGGCAGAAAACCGAGCCAAATAAAG
>CAVFND010000205.1:0-3617 GCA_963623615.1 Oscillibacter sp. ER4
TGCCGCTCTGCCCATCTTGTAGAAGTGCAGCCTAATTTCCGTCTACTTCGGATTTTATCAATTTTGCCGCTGCCTGCGGGCGCGGCATTGCTGCGCTCGCCGCGGTTATGTCAGCGGTAATATTCCAGTAAATCACCGACATTGCAGTGCAGCACGCAGCAGATGCGGGCCAGAATATCAAGGTCAAGTTTTTCAACGTCACCGCGATACCACTTGTCGACGACCTCAAAGCGCACGCCGATTTTCCTTGCCAGCGTGTTGCGATTGATACCGTCGCTGTCCATGCGCTCTTTTAATTTGAGCCGCACGTTTCCATACTCTTCCATTGTGATGATACCGCTGTCAGCCATATTTTTCACCTCAGCGGTATACTATGGCTATAGTAACATCTTGACTATTCGCTTATTTATAGTTACTATTTATATAGTATTTTAAAGGAGGATATGATTATGCTGACCTACAAAAATCTTTATTGTTCCCTGGTACGCAGTATGAGTGAAGCCATCGACCTCTACGACGAGGGAAAAGGCATTCTTGCCCGTGAAGTCCTGAAAAAAGCCCTGTTGGACGCAGAAGACCAAGTCATTTCACACGACATCATCCCCGACGAACCCATCAGCAGTACCGACCCAACAAAAAGTTAAAGCAGTGCACTCTCCAGCGCGGCGAGCGCAGCAATGCCGCGCCCGCAAGCAGTCTGCCGCCGTTCTCCCGTCACACGCGCCTCACGAAGTAAGGCGCGGTTGCAACCAGTAACGAATTGCAGAAGACTCATGGCGAAGCCATGTACACCGCACCCGATTCGGCAAGCATTGCAGCTCTTCGAGCCTAAGACTGCCAATGTCGGGGGTCGAGGGGTCCTCCCCTTGTCCTTTCTCTCGGGGGTTTAAGGGGGATACTCTCTTTCGAGAAAGAGAGTATCCCCCTTTTCCGCCCCCCTGCACGGTGCAGGGCCAGAAGCAGCGCCGCCGCGCTGCATCACGCGCAGCGGAACGCTTCCACAAGCCCCCCATCCGCGCAGCGATACAGCCGCCCATCCTCGGCGTAAAACGTCCCGTTCTCCCCGTCACATTCGACATTCCAGCGGAGGCGCCACACCGTCTCGACTCCGTTTTCGTCATAGCCCTGCCAGCCGAAGCAGCTGACCTCATTCAGCTCCTCTACGTTCTTCCCGAGCCGTAACGTCATCACACAGTCGACGATCTTCGCGTTCGGATAGTCCTTCTCCGCGTCCGCCGCGACCTCCGCATCGCCGAAGCGGACCTTGATGTCCCACGTCTCCGGCGCGTTCAGCGCAAACGCCGTCGGCACGCCGCGGCCAATATATCCGCCGAGCGCCGTCACCTGATAGCCGTGCACTTCATCAGGAATGACGATCACCGTGCCGTCGCTCCCGTCCCAGTCGACGTCTGCCGCAAAGGCATGATGCGTCACCAAGTTGCGGTAGTAGCGCTGCCCGTCCGTGTCTGTCCAGTCCGCCGCGCGGTATCCCTGCGCGCCGGTCAGCATCCACAAAAGGGGCCCGACCGCCGCGGCAATCAGCACAGCCGGCAGCGCGATTGCACCCACTCTTCCGGAATGTTGCTTTTGCATGACAATACTCCCTTCTTCGTCCTCGCAAAGGGTCTTTTCATTTCCATCCAAGTTGATTATAATAGACAGACACCGCATTTGTAAAGGAGGACCCCGCATGGCGACGCTCAACACCGACATCCGCTATATCAAGGGCGTGGGCGAAGCACGCGCCAAGTCGCTTGCCAAGCTCGGCATCACCGACCTGCGCTCCCTCCTTTCCTACTTTCCCCGCGCCTACGACGACCGCCGCAGCTACAAAAAGATCGCCGGCCTCGTCCCCGGCGAGAATGCGTGTGTCTGCGCCGTCATCGCGGGCGAGCCCAAGCTCTCGCGCATCCGCAAGGGGCTCGACCTTGTCAAGCTCCGCGCCGTCGACGAGACCGGCGCGCTCGAACTGACTTATTTCAACCAATCCTACCTCAAAAATACCTTCCACACCGGCGACGCCTATGTCTTTTTTGGCCGCGCCGAGGGCTCACCGAGCCGCCCACAGATGACCAATCCCCTCTTCGAGCGCGAGGGCGCGCATCTCATCACGGGCCGCATCATGCCCATCTACCCGCTCACCGCGGGCGTCAGCCAGTCGATGCTCTACAAGGCCGTCGAGCAGGGCCTTGCCGCCTGCGTCGATGAGCTGCCCGACATTCTGCCCGAGGACATCCGCCTCGCCTATCAGCTCTGCCACACCCGCTTTGCCTACGAAAATATCCACTTCCCCGCAGACGACGAAGCCCTCTCCGCCGCGCGCCGCCGTCTTGCGTTCGAAGAGCTGTTCCTGCTCGCGCTCGGCCTCAAGCTCCTGCGTGAGCGCCGCACGTTCGTCGCGGGAAAACAGTGCCAAAAGGTCGCCCTTTCGCCCTTTTTCTCGTCTCTCCCCTTCTCCCTCACCGGCGCGCAGCGCCGCGCCATCGACGATATCGCCCGCGACCTGACCGGCCAGCGCCCGATGAACCGCCTCGTGCAGGGCGACGTCGGCTCGGGCAAAACGATGGTCGCCGCCGCCGCGATCTACATGGCCGCGAAAAACGGCCTCCAATGCGCCCTCATGGCCCCGACCGAAATTCTCGCCGAACAGCACTACCGCTCGCTCGCCCCGCTTTTGGAACCCCTCGGCATCCCCTGCGCGCTGCTCACCGCCTCGACCAAGGCCAAGGAGCGCCGCGCGCTGAACGAACGTCTCCGGTCCGGCGAACTCTCCCTCGTCATCGGCACGCACGCCCTGCTCTCGCCCGACGTGCAGTATCAAAATCTCGGCCTCGTCGTCACCGACGAGCAGCACCGCTTCGGCGTCGACCAGCGCGCCGCGCTGTCCGCCAAGGGCGATGACCCGCACCTGCTCGTCATGTCCGCCACGCCCATCCCGCGCACGCTCGCGCTGATGATCTACGGCGACCTCGACGTCTCCATCCTCAACGAACTGCCCCCCGGACGGCAGAAGATCGACACGTTCGCCGTCCCGTCGAGCTATCACGCACGCATCTACGCTTTTTTGCGCAAGCTCGTCGCCGAGGGCCGACAGGCCTACATCGTCTGCCCCATGGTCGCGGAAAATGACGAGCTCCCCGACGAGCGCAAGGCCGTCACCGCCTACGCCGAGCACCTGCAAAGCGAAATTTTTCCCGACCTTCGCATTGCCCCCATCCACGGCAAGATGAAGCCCAAGGAAAAGGACGCCGTCATGCGCGCTTTCGCCGCGCACGAGATCGACGTGCTTGTCTCCACCACCGTTATTGAGGTCGGCGTCGACGTGCCGAACGCCGCGCTCATGCTGATTGAAAACGCCGAGTGCTTCGGTCTCTCCCAGCTCCACCAGCTGCGCGGCCGCGTCGGCCGCGGCCAGCATAAGTCCTACTGCGTCCTCGTCTCCGACAACAAGGGCGAGGAGAGCAAGCAGCGCCTCAAGGTCATGTCCTCCACGAACGACGGCTTCGCCATCGCGGAAGAAGACCTCAAGCTCCGCGGCCCGGGTGACTTTTTCGGCTCTCGTCAGCACGGCCTGCCGTCGCTGCGCGTCGCCGACCTCACGTGCGACCTATCGCTCC
>CAVFND010000206.1:0-3613 GCA_963623615.1 Oscillibacter sp. ER4
ATGTGCTCTCGACGAGCGGCGTCACGCTCGGCAGCCTGAACGCCGTCGGCTGGGTGAACCTCCTCATCGTCGGCCTCATCCACACGGGCGTCACATACTGCTTGTACTTCTCGTCGCTCAAGGAGCTGCCCGGACAGGAGGCCGCGATTTTGAGCTACATCGACCCCCTCGTCGCCGTCCTCGTCTCCGTCACCCTGCTCGGCGAGAGCATGACCATCACCCAAGTCCTCGGCGGCGCCCTGATCTTAGGCTTCACCCTGCTGAACGAACTCTCCCCGACGCCAAAAGCACAAAAGAAGTAAATCCCTCAAGCCACGCCAAAACGCATCGCAGACTTTCGCGCTGCGCACGGCGCGAAATAATTTTAATCATTTTTCTGACGACATGCGCGTCAGAAAAATTCTTTGCGCGGAGCGCGTGTCGCAGCCGCCCTATGGGCGGCAAGGCACGAAGCGCAGCGAATCTTTCTAAAATGAGAGGGCTGAGAGTTTTACTCTCAGCCCTCTCATTTTAATTTAGAAATTCCTTTGGGTCGCAGGGTACCCCGTCTTTGGTGACCGAAAAGTGCAGATGCGCCGGCATCGAGAACTCGGCGATTGAGCTGCCGCCCACCGCGCCGATGACCTCGCCCGCGGAGACGTACTGTCCCTCGCCGACGCCCGGCGAGCTGCGGAGGTTCGCGTACGTCGTCTCGTACCCGTCGTCGTGCGCAATGGTCACGAGCGTGCCCATCATGTCGTCGTCACGCACCGCCGTCACAACGCCGCTGCACGCAGCGATCACCTGCGTGCCGACCTCGGCGGCGATGTCGATGCCGTCGTGCGTGCGCCAGTCGCCAAGCGTCTCGTTATACGTGAGCTCGTCGACCGAAAACGCCGCGACCTCCTCCCCCACGAGCGGCGCGACCACGAGCCGCGGGGCGACGGGCTGTGCGTCCGTCCCGCTCTCCATCGCGGGGACGGTGTCCTCCACACCCGTGGCCTCATCCATCACGGTGAGGTCCTCGGGCGGCTCCTCCACCGGTTCGACCGGCTTTGCCGCCCTCTGCGGCAGCTCCGCCTCCGGCATCTGCGGCGTTTCATCCTCAAGCGGCAGCTCCACCTGCGAGGAGACGTTCTCCGCGTCCTTGTCCGTCGTATTTTTCGGCAGCAGCGTCCAATAGCCCGCGACGGCCAGCGCCGTCACACCGAGGAACAGGGCTATGTATAAGCCCGTCCCGCCGAAGAAGTGCCGCTTTGCGCGGCCGTTCGATCCTGCCATGTTTCATCCTTTCCGCCGCTTCGCGGCTCGTGCGAAAATTGCGAGCAAAAAAAGCTCTGACGGTAGTGTGTACCGTCAGAGCTTTTTCTAAACATGGCAGATCCGTTTTTTTAGCGGACGATCAGCGTCTTGCCGTCCATTTCCGCGGGCTGCTCAAGGCCCATCACGTCGAGGATCGTCGGCGCGATGTCGGCGAGGCGACCCTCTCGCAGCTCCGTGCCCGCGCCGCAGAGGATGAAGGGCACCACGTTCGTCGTGTGCGCGGTCATCGGGCTCTTGCCGTCGGCCTGCAGCATCTGCTCGGCGTTGCCGTGGTCGGCGGTGATCATCGCGATGCCGCCCATCTTGAGCGTCGCCTCCACGACCTGACCGACGCACTCGTCGACCGTCTCGACGGCCTTGACCGCGGCGTCGAACACGCCTGTGTGGCCGACCATGTCGCAGTTGGCAAAGTTCAGGATGATGACGTCGTACTTGCCGGACTCGATGCGCTCAACGCACTTGTCCGCGACCTCGTGCGCGCTCATCTCGGGCTGGAGGTCGTAGGTCGCGACCTTTGGAGATGGAACGAGCACGCGGTCCTCGCCGGGATACGGCTCCTCAACGCCGCCGTTGAAGAAGAACGTGACATGCGCGTACTTCTCGGTCTCGGCGATGCGCAGCTGGGTCATGCCCATCTTGCTCAGGTACTCGCCAAGGCCGTTTTTCACGCTGATACGCGGGAAGGCGACGAGCACGTTCGGCATGGTCGCGTCATACTCGGTGTTGCAGACGTAGGTGAGCGGGAAGAATTCGCGCTTGAAGCCGTCGAACGCAGGGTCGACGAACGCGCGCGTGATCTCGCGGGCGCGGTCGGGACGGTAGTTGAAGAAGATGACCGAGTCGTTGTCGGAGATCATGCCGTCCTTGTCGCAGACGATGGGCTCGACGAATTCGTCCGTCACGCCGTTCTTATAGCTCTCCTCGATGGCGTGGATGGGGTCGCTGTCCTGCACGCCCTCGCCGTAGACGAGCGCGTCATAGGCGTTCTCCAAGCGGTCCCAGCGCTTGTCGCGGTCCATCGCATAGTAACGGCCCATGACGGTCGCGATCTTGCCGACGCCGAGCTCCCTGCACTTTTCCATCGTCTTTGCGACAAAGTCGCGGCCGGAGGTCGGGGGCGTATCGCGCCCGTCGAGGAACGCGTGGATATACACGCGCTTTAAGCCCTTGATGTGCGCCATCTTCAAAAGCGCGTAGAGGTGGTCGAGCGTAGAGTGCACGCCGCCGGTGGAGTGCAAGCCGTAAAGGTGCAGCGCCGAGCCCTTTTCAAGGCAGTCGTCCATCGCCTTGTTGTAGGCGGGATTTTCAAAGAACGTGCCGTCCTCGATGGAGCGGGTGATGCGCGGCAGGTCCTGGAACACGACGCGGCCGCCGCCGATGTTGGTATGGCCGACCTCGCTGTTGCCCATCTGGCCCGCGGGCAGGCCCACGTCAAGGCCTGAGGCCTGAAGCGTCGTGTGGGCATACTCGGCAAAAAGGCCGTCGAGCACGGGGGTGTTCGCCGCGCGGACCGCGTTGCCGACGGTATTGTCGGACAGGCCGAAGCCGTCCATGATGATCAATGTGGTGGGAGTCTTATTCATAAAATCTTCCTCCTTACTCCTGATTGGCAGCGTGGACGATCTCCATCAGCGACTTTGCCTCGAGCGACGCGCCGCCGATCAGGCCGCCGTCGATATCCTCGTGGGAGAGCAGCTCGCGGGCGTTTTCGCCCTTCATCGAGCCGCCGTACTGAATGGTCACGCTGCGGGCGATGCGCGCGCCGTATTTCGCGCGGATGAGCGAACGGATGTAGGTGCAGACCTCGGCGGCCTGCTCGCCCGTCGCGGTCTTGCCCGTGCCGATGGCCCAGATGGGCTCATAGGCGATGACGCAGCGGCGCATCTGCTCGGCGCTCACGCCCGCGAGGGCGGATTTGACCTGGAGCGCGATGAGCTCCATCGTCACGCCCATCTCACGCTGGGTAAGGCTCTCGCCCACGCAGATGATGGGGTTCAATCCCGCCTCGAGCGCGGCGTGGACCTTCTTGTTGACGGTCTCGTCCGTCTCGCCGAAGAGGGCGCGGCGCTCGCTGTGACCGACGATGACATAGCGCACGCCGAGGTCGGCGAGCATATCGGCGGAAACCTCGCCGGTGTAGGCACCGCTCTTTTCAAAGTAGACGTTCTGCGCGCCGACGGCGATGCGGCTGTCCTTGAAGGCGCGCACGGCGGCGGAAAGGTCCGCCGCGGGCACGCAAACGACGATGTCGCACCACTTGGTTTTGGGAAGGATGGCCTTGAACTGCTCGGCAAAGGCCGTGGTCTCGCTG
>CAVFND010000207.1:0-3572 GCA_963623615.1 Oscillibacter sp. ER4
TCTTCGATCTTGCCGAAAATGTCGAAGCGATCCCAGATGTGCTCGAGTTCGGAGAACGTCGCGGAGATGTCCGCGCCCTTCTTGTTGGCCACGGCCAGAATGAGCGCGTTGAGCATGCTCATCGGCGCCGCCAGCGAGTCGACGAACGAGATCATCTCGCTGCGCACGAGCAGCGAGCCGCTGGACATCTGGTTGATGGGCGACATTTCGCTGTCCGTCACGCCGACGATGGTCGCGCCGCGGTCGCGCGCGAACTGGATGGTCTTGAGCGCAAGCTCGCTGTAGCGCGGGAAGCAGATGCCGATGACCACATCGTCCTTGGAGACGCGGAAGAGCTGGTCGAACGAGCCGGCCGCGCCGCCGTTGACCAGGGTGACATTGTCGAAGATCAGGCGGAAGTAGAAGTTTAAGTACCCTGCCAGAAACGAGGACGAACGGAAGCCCACGATGTAGATGCGGCGCGCGCCGATGATCGTGTCGACCACGCGCTCGAATTCTGCGCCGTCGATCTGGTCGATGGCCATGCGGATCTTTTCCATGTCGCGCTGCAGGACGTTCGTCATGAGGTCAGACCCCGCGAGCTCGCCGTCCGACGCCTGAATGCGCTGGATACTCGTGAGCTTGCCTCGGATCATCTCCTGCAATGCGCGCTGCATGCTCGGATACCCCTCGTAGCCGAGCTGGGTCGCAAAGCGCACAACGGTCGACTCGCTGACCTGCACGGTCTTGCCGAGCTTGCTGGCCGTCATGAACGCCGCCTTGTCGTAGTTTTCCAGAATGAAGCGGGCGATGAGCTTCTGCCCCTTGGAAAAGCTGCTCATGTTCTTTTCGATATTATGTAAGATATTCTTCGTCATAAGATCGTCCTCTGTTACTTTGATTTTGTTGCCTGGAGCTCCTGCTCCGTCAGATCGCGCCACGCACCGGCGGGAAGACTCCCGAGCCTGAGCGCGTGCTCCTGCACGCGCTTTAAGCGCTTGACGTATAATCCGGCGGCGGCGCACATGCGCCGGATCTGCCGGTTTTTCCCTTCATGGATGGTGATGGAGAGAACGGCGGTGTCCCTCCCCTGCCGCAGCACACGTACCTGCGCGGGTCGGATGGGCTCACCGTCGAGCTGCGTCATTTGGGCGAGTACTTCCGCAGCTCCCCTGACCTCGCCCGCGACGCTGACCTCGTAGACCTTGTTCACCTCGTAGCGCGGGTGCAGTAGGTGCTGCATCCATTCGCCGTCGTTCGTCAAAAGCAGCAGCCCCTCGGAGTCGAGGTCGAGCCGCCCGACGGGATAGACGCGCTCGCCGCAGTCTCTGACGAGCTCGGCGACGGTCTTTCGACCTTTTTCGTCAGAGAGCGTGCAGACATAGCCGCGCGGCTTGTTGAGCATCAGGTAGCGCTTCTGCCCCTCCTGCGCGAGCGGCCTGCCGTCGACTTCGATTTTGTCTACTTTGGGGTCGGCCTTCTGCCCGATGAATGCGGTCTCGCCGTTCACGCGCACGCGCCCCGCGGCGATCCACTGCTCGGCGGTGCGCCGGGAGCAGAGCCCCGATTCGGCGATGAGCTTTTGAATTCTTGCTTCGGCCAGGTCGATCTCTCCTTTACTTTGCCGACAGAAACTGCCAGAGCTTTTCTGCCAGCGACTTATTTTTGCTTGTTTCGTTTTTCGTCTCCTGCACCTGCACGCTGCGCGCGCTGACAAGGTCGACTCGTCCAACCTCGGTCTCGCCGCAGGAGATGACGAGCGTGCCGAGTGTTTGTCCCTTTTGGACAGGGGCAGCGAGCGTTTGCGGCAGCTCGGCGCGCACGCTCAATGCTTCATTTTCCGCGGTAGGATAGCAGAAGTTCTCCGCCGCCACGGCGGACACGCTCTGCCCGCCGACGCTTACGCTGCCGTAGCTTTCGCCTTTTTTCGCGCCGATTGAGAACGCATACGCCGAAAAGCCGTAGTCGTAGAGCGCTTCGTGATCTGCCCAGTCGCTGCCGTCGTGCAGTGTGACGGCGATCAGGCGCATCCCGCCGCGCTCGGCGCAGGTGACGAGCGTACGCCCCGCGGCGCCGGTGTAGCCGGTCTTGAGGCCGACGCAGCCGGAGTACGACGCGAGCAGCTTATTGTGGTTCGTCATCGTGCGCGTGCCGACGTTCGCCGTGCGCGTCGAGACGATGCGCGCGAACGTCGGATGCTGCATGGCATAGGCTGCAAGGCGCGCCATATCGAGGGCACAGGAGCCGTGCCCCGCTTCATCGAGCCCGCTCGGGTTCGCAAACGATGTGTGCTCCATGCCGAGCGCTTTCGCCTTTTCATTCATCCATTGAATGAACTGCGCGTTGCCGCCGCTCCCGCCGCAGTGGGCGGCGATGCACTCCGCCGCGTCGTTGCCGGACGGCAGCATCAGCCCGTAGAGCAGCTCCTCCATCGTGAGCGTCTCGCCCTCGAGAAGGTACATCGACGAGCCTTCGCGCAAATGCTCGCGCTTGACCGTGACCTTCTCCGTGAGTTCACTGTGCTCCAGCGCGACTAAGCAGGTCATGATCTTCGTCGTGCTCGCGATGCTGCGCTCCTGCGTTTCATTGCGCGACGCCAGCACCCGCCCGCTGCCCGCCTCCATCAAAACGAACGCGGCGGCGGCAGTTTCAGGCGCGGCGGCCTGACAGGTCAAACTGCTTGTCAGGCAGGAAACGGCAAGGAAAACGGCAAATATGCATCGGGCAAAACGCGGCATGGGATCACTCCTTCGTTCGGAATGCCCCTATTATGCCCAAAATCAGTAGATATCTTTCTCTTCTCTCTTCTTGTCCACGAAATTCTGCACGCGGTCGAGCACTTCCGGTACAAGATCGAGCACGCGGTCGACCGTCGCCGCTGCGGGGATGGCCACGGGCATCACGCGCGTCAGGCCGTCCTTGACGACGAGGAACGCGACGGGGTCGACCTTGACGCCTGCACCCGCGCCGCCGCCGAAGTGTGCGGTGTCGGTCTTGCCGTAGTCGCCGCCGCCCGCGCCGAAGCCGAAGCTCACGCGCGAAACGGGGATGACCGTTACGCCGTCGGGCGTCGTGATCGGCTCGCCGATGATGGTGTTGGAATCGACCATATCACGGATCTTATCCATCGTGGTGTCCATGAGATCGTTGAGAGGGGTCTTCTTTTCGATGTTTTCCATGAGGTTCATCCTTTCTTTTTATGCGGTCAGTTTTTCGCTGTGTTCACTGTTTTGCGGTGCGTCCTCCGTTGGTTTTTCCGCGGGAGCGTCGTTTTTATGCGCCTTTTTGTAGCGCAGATACCACTTGAGCATCGGGATGAGCAGCGCAAGCGAGATGTGCAGCCCGTCGCGGATGCGAAGCGACAAGCCGACAGTGCCCTCCGCGCGTGTCTTTTCCGCGCTGTAATCCATGCGCAGATGCAGCGAGGGATCAGGAATGTTGAAGAGGTCTTCGAGGTGCGGCATCACGCCCCACATCGCGGCGCTCGCGTAGCCGTAGGTCTGCGCGATGTCCGCGGGGTCCGTGCCGCCGAAGACGATGAGAATTTCCAGCGGGTCGATGCGAAGGCGCCTGCAGGTGCGCTTCGCCGTCTC
>CAVFND010000208.1:0-3571 GCA_963623615.1 Oscillibacter sp. ER4
CTGTCCCCAACGACACGACCAACGAAGCCCGTGCGTTGCTCCTGCTCCAGGATAACGGCATCATCAAGCTCGCTGACGGTGCCGGCATCACCGCCACCAAGAACGACATTGTCGAGAACCCGTACAACGTCGAGATCGTCGAGACCGAGGCCGCGCAGATCCCCAACATCCTGCAGGACGTTGACTACGCCGTCATCAACTCCAACTACGCCATCAACGCCGGCCTCAACCCCGTGGCTGACTCCCTCGTGATCGAAGGCTCTTCCTCCGCTTACGCCAACATTCTGGCCGTGAAGGAAGGCAACGAGACCTCCCCCAAGATCCTCGCCCTGATTGCCGCTCTCGAGAGCCAGCAGGTCGTCGATTACATTAACGAGAAGTATGACGGCGCTGTCGTCAGCACCGTGGAGAACCCCACCGATGGCTTTGACGCCACGGTCGACTACGACGCTCTGAGCGGTGAGACCATCTCCGTCGCCGCTTCCCCGACCCCGCACGCTGAGATTCTCGAGGTCGTCAAGGAAATCCTTGCCGAAAAGAACATCACCCTCGACATCCAGGTCTACAATGACTACGTCGTGCCCAACACCGTTGTCGAAGACGGCACCGTCGACGCCAACTACTTCCAGCACAAGCCCTACCTCGACGACTTCAACGCCGAGAACAACACCCACATCGTCTCCGTTGCCGCGATCCACGTCGAGCCCATGGGCCTGTACGGCGGCAAGCAGACCACGCTCGATGTGCTGAGCGCCAAGTAAGAAAGAAAGGAGGGAGCGTTCTTGATCGAACTGAAGCATTTAAGCAAGACCTTTGAAACAGCCGGCGGACGGGTAGACGCGCTTAAGGACGTCTCCCTGGCCATTCCGGACGGCGACGTCTACGGCATCATCGGCATGAGCGGCGCCGGCAAATCCACGCTCGTGCGCTGCATCAATATGCTCGAGCGCCCGACGGAGGGCGAGGTCATCGTGAACGGACAGCGTCTGGACACGATGACCCCCGCGCAGCTCCGCGCGGCGCGGCGCGAGATCACGATGATCTTCCAGCGCTTCAACCTGCTGATGCAGAGAAACTGCCTCGATAACGTCTGCTTCCCGATGGAGCTTGCAGGCGTGAAGAAGAGCGAGGCTGCCAAGCGCGCGCAGGAGTTGCTCGAGACCGTCGGCCTTCCCGATAAGGCCAAAGCCTATCCCGCGCAGCTCTCCGGCGGCCAGCAGCAGCGCGTCGCCATCGCCCGCGCGCTCGCGACGAACCCGAAAGTTCTGCTCTGCGATGAGGCCACGAGCGCGCTCGACCCCAAGACGACGCGCCAGATCCTCGAGCTGATCGGCGACATCAACAAAAAGCTCGGCATCACCGTCGTCATCATCACGCACCAGATGAGCGTGGTGAAGGAGGTCTGCAACCACGTTGCGATCCTCGACGACGGCGAGGTCGTGGAAGAGGGTCTGGTCTCGACCGTCTTCTCCGCGCCCAAGTCCGCGGCGGCGCGCCACCTCGTGTTCCCGCGCGGTGCGGACATCGATGTGTCCGACCCCCAGCAGCAGCGCCGCATCCGCCTCATCTTCCGCAGCGCGAAGACGACGTCCGTTCCGCTCGTCGCGCGCCTTGCGACCGAAGAGGGCATCAGCGCGACGGTCATCTCGGCCAACACGCAGAAGCTCTCCGAGGAGGTCTACGGCAGTATGCTTCTCGGCGTGCCGAACGCACAGTTCGAGCAGGCCATGGACTTTTTAAGAAGCATTGAAAATCTTCAGGTAGAGGAGGCGAGCGTCGATGTACAGTAATCTCTTTTCCCCGGACTCCATCGCGGAGCTCACCGTCGCCATGCAGACGCAGTTCCCCAAGGCGATCTGGGAGACGTTTTATGTGACGCTCCTTTCGACGGCACTGGCCGTCGTCATCGGTCTTCCGCTGGGCGTGCTGCTCGTGGCGGGGGAGAAGGACGGCGTTCTGCCGCTGCCCAAGGCCTTGATGAGCGTTCTGAACGTCATCATCAACCTGCTGCGCTCGATCCCGTTTCTCATCTTAATGATCATGGTCTTCCCGCTCTCGCGCCTTATCATCGGTACGACCGTCGGCACTACCGCGACCATCGTTCCGCTGGTCGTGGCGGCGTTTCCGTTCGTCGCGCGCCTTGTTGAAAGCAGCCTGCGCGAGGTCGACCCAAACATCATCGAGGCCGCGCAGAGCATGGGCGCAACGCCCATGCAGATCGTCTGCAAGGTCATGATCCCCGAGAGCGTCCCCTCGCTGCTCCAGAACTTCACCATCGCGCTCACGACCATTCTTGGCTACTCGGCGATGAGCGGCATCATCGGCGGCGGCGGTCTCGGCAAGATTGCCATCGACTACGGCTACTATCGCTACAAGTACCTTGTGATGTTCGCGGCGGTCGTGCTGCTCATCATTCTGGTGCAGATCTTCCAGTCTGTGGGCACGCGCCTTGCGACCAAGAGCGACAAGCGCCTCAAGAAATAAGCGGATATTGCATCCTGCAAAGCGCCTCAACCGCACGGTTGAGGCGCTTTTTTGTCAGAACCGGCAAATTGACAGGAAAAACCGTGTCAATTTTTGAAAGCAAAATGCAGCAAAAATTGCAAAATATCTTGTCATGTAAAAAATGTGCTGTTATAATAGACACAGAATGCAATGCAGGTCTTCGTGATTTGCATATTTTTAATGGAGAAATTGCGTGAACAGCTTTCAAGAACTTCTCCAGTCCATTGACTGGGGCTCGCTGACCGACGCGCTTTTGCGCGTGCTCGGCGTCTTTTTATGCTTGACGGTGCACGAGACCTGTCACGGTCTTGCAGCCTACGCCCTCGGCGACCCGACGGCCAAGCGCGAGCACCGCTTGAGCTTGAACCCGCTGCACCACATCGACTGGTTCGGCCTTGCTGCGATGCTGCTTGTCGGCTTCGGCTGGGCCAAGCCCGTGCCGGTCGACATGTGGTACTTCAAAAAGCCAAAGCAGGGCATGGCCATCACGGCGCTGGCTGGACCGGTATCAAACCTGCTGCTGGCAATGTTGCTGCTGCTCGGCGCGCGCATCACGATCACGCATTATGTCGACACGGCGTTTTGCGGCGGCCTTTTGAATTTCCTTGCGATGACGGCGTACATGAGCATCGGCCTGGGGCTTTTCAACCTCATCCCGATCTCACCGCTCGACGGGTCAAAGGTGCTCTTTGCCTTTCTGCCCGACCGCACGTACATAACGCTGATGCGGTATGAAAAATATGGCATGATCGTGCTTTTTGTGCTCGTCTGGCTCGGCGTGGGGGACAATATCCTCAGCGAGGGCATCTACCGCGTGTACGAGCTTTTGGTCAACTGGATCGTATATCGATAAAGTGAGAGGAATGTCATGGACAATCCCGTTTTCAAGCTGGAGGGCGTGGTGCACGAGCGCAGCGCGGAGGCGCTGCAGGACTTTGAAGGGCCGCTCGATCTCATTCTCTTCCTGCTGTCGAAAAATAAAATAGAGATCCAGGACATTCCCATCGCGCTGATCCTGGATCAATACCTTGCATATCTCGAGCAGCGAAAGCAGCTCGATCTCGAG
>CAVFND010000209.1:0-3563 GCA_963623615.1 Oscillibacter sp. ER4
ACACCATCCCTCTTGCAGACGGCACGGTGCTGAAGTAAGCCCGCTTCACCCCTGCTGCTGTATATACTCCTCAATGGTGCGCAGGAAGGCCTCTCCGTAGCGAGAGGCCTTCCGCTCGCCGACTCCCGAGACCTCAAGAAGCTCCGAGAGCGAGCGCGGGGCTTTCTCCGCCATGTCGGCGAGCGTCGCGTTTGAAAAGATGACATAGGCCGGCACGCTCTCACGCTTGGCAAGCTCCGCGCGCTGGGCGCGCAGCGCCTCGTAAAGGCTGTTTTCCTCGAATTCGTCCGAAAACGCGCCGCGCGGGTGCTTTTTCTCCGCCTTCGGCTCCACACGCTTCTGCATCAGCACGCATTCGCCGTCAAAGAGCACGGCGGATGCTTTTTTTGTGGGCCGAAGCGTCGAATAGTGCTGGTCGACCTCGAGATACCCCGCGGATTCGAGATATTCGATGTACCGCTCGATGACGCTCGGCGACGTCTTGTCCATGAGGCCATAGGTCGACAGGCTCGCAAGGCCGAGCGACAAAAGCCTTTGGTCGCGGCTGCCGCGCAGGACCTGAATGACAAGCGTTTTGCCGACGTAGTACCCCAGCCGCTCGCGGATGCGCATGACGCACGATAAGATCATCTGCGCCGAGAGCGTGATATCCTCGGTCTTATAAGTTGCCTTACAGTTCGAACAGTTTCCGCAGTTTGCGGGGTGCGGCTGGCCGAAGTAGTCGAGTAGCCTGCCTCGCAGGCAGTCGACGGACTTACAGTAGCCCGTCATCGCCTGCAGGCGCTCGTAGTCGCGCTTGCGCACGAGCGCGGCGTCCTCCTCCGAGAGCTGGTCGGCCCCGCCGTTTTCGATGAGAAAACGTGCGGTCTCCACATCGGCGGGCGCGAAGAGCAGAACGCAGTCGGCATTCTCGCCGTCGCGTCCGGCGCGGCCCGCCTCCTGATAGTAGGCCTCGAGGCTCTTCGGCATGTTGTAGTGGATGACGAAGCTGACGTTCGACTTGTCGATGCCCATGCCGAAGGCGTTTGTCGCGACCATGACGGCCTTGCGGTCAAACTGAAAATCGTCCTGATTCTGCTGCCGCTCCTCGTCCGTGAGGCCCGCGTGGTAGCGCGTGGCAGCGACGCCGCGGTCACACAGACTGTCGCACACGCGCTCGACCGCCGTGCGCGTCGCGCAGTAGACGATGCCGCTCTTGCCCCGCCGCTCGTCGATGAGCGCGGCGAGGGCGGAAAACTTGTTTTTCGGGCGGCGCACGTCGAAATAGAGGTTTGGCCGGTCAAAGCCCGTCACGATGCGATAGGGATTTACGAGCTGCAACAGCCGCAGAATGTCGGACTGCACCTGCTTTGTCGCCGTGGCGGTGTAGGCCGCGACGATGGGGCGTCGCGGCAAAGCATTGATAAAGTCAACGATGCCGAGATAGCTCGGGCGGAAATCCTGCCCCCACTGCGAAATGCAGTGCGCCTCATCCACAGCAAGAAACGACACGTCCATCTCCTGCATCAGCGATAAAAAGCTGTTCGTCTCCAGCCGCTCGGGCGCGACATAGATGAGCTTGTAGGCGCCCTTGCGCGTGCGGGCGTAGACCATTCTGATCTGCTCGCTTGTCAGCGAGCTGTTGATGTACGCCGCGGGGATGCCCGCGCTCTTGAGCGCCGCGACCTGATCCTTCATCAGCGAAATGAGCGGCGAGACGACAAGCGTGATGCCCGGCAAAAGCAGCGCGGGGATCTGATAGCAGAGCGACTTGCCCCCGCCCGTCGGCATGACGCAGAGCGCATCGCGCCCCGAGAGGATCGCGTCGATCAGCGCCTCCTGCCCCGCGCGAAACGCGCTGTGGCCGTAATATTGCTTCAAGATGCTGTACTTATCCATACTTCCCGTCCGTTTCCGTTTTTCTATGATGTTACCCCAAGCAGGGAGAATTGTCCACCGCAAATGTTTAAGGTAAACGAAAAGCCGTCCAAATCGTCAAATTTGGACGGCTTTATGTTTCACTTCCTCCGCCGTCTGCGGCGGATGCGGTTGATGTGGCGTTCGAAGTCGCCGCTGCCGATGAGCTCGGCGAGCACATACTGCTCAAAAACCGGCACCGTGCAGGAGTAGAACCCCACCTCGCGGCGGAACTGCTCAGAAAGCGCGGGCGGCAGCACCATGTAGCCCACGCGCATCGACGGCGCGATGGTCTTCGAGAACGTGTTCATGTAGATGACCGAGCGCTCGGGCTCGAGGGCGAAGAGCGTATCCTCGCTCTTGCTCGACACACTGAATTCTGAATCAAAGTCGTCCTCGACGATATAGCCGCCGCGCTCCTCCGCCCAGCGGAGATACTCGCGGCGCTTGCCCGCGCTGGCGGTCACCAGGCTCGGGAAGCTGTGGAACGGCGTAACGTGCAGCACCGTCGCGCTCGCGCGGGCGAGCTCGTCGGAACGGATGCCGTCACTGCCGAGGCGCAGCATCTCGCACGTGACGCCGTGCGCCTGATACACGCGGCGAATTTTATCGTAGGATGGGTCCTCAAGCGCGAACACGCGCTCACGCCCCAGAAGCTGCACGATGAGCCCGTAGAGGTACTCCGCGCCCGAGCCGATAACGATCTGCCCCGGCTGGACGCTGATGCCGCGCGAGCGGGACAAATATGCTGCGATCGCGCCGCGCAGCTCGGCGCAGCCGTTGTTTGGAGATTTGACGAGAATGCTCTCGCCATACTCGCTGAGCACGCGCCGCATCGTTTTGGCGAGCGAGGGGAACGGGAATTCATCCTCCGTGCCGTGGAAGACGGTCGTGCGGCGCTCGGTCTCCGTCTCGGAGACCGGAAAGCAGTCCGCCGCGGCAAAGCTCACAAAAAAGCCGCTGCGCTCGCGGGATTCCAAATACCCCTCGTCGCACAGGATGGCCAGCGCGTGCTCGACCGTGATGACGCTCACGCCCGTCTCCGCTGCGATCAGGCGCTTGCTGGGCATCTTCGTCCCCAGCGGGTACACACCGCTGACGATATCACGCCGCACCTGATGATAGAGCTGCAAATACGCGCTCTGCGCGGCGGTTTTGTCGATGTGATAGTGCATGGCTTACTGCTGCTCATCCGGCGCGGCGGGTTCCGCGGCGGCCTCTTCCGTCTCCGATGCTCGCTGCACACGCTTGACAAATAGGTTCGACCCGTCGGCCTTTTTGACCTTGAGCTCGTAGAGCAGGATGCCCGCACACACGAGCACCATCACGAGCGACAGCGCCTGCGACACGCGGATACGTTGGCCGAACAGCTCCCAGTTGAAAAGATACAGGCTGTCTGTCCGCAGCCCCTCGATCCAGAAGCGGCCGATGCCGTACCAGATGAAGTAGAAGCAGGTGTTTTCTCCGTCGAAGCGGCGGGCGCGGGAGACGATGAAGTAAAGGAGCAGCAGGCCGATGACGTTCCACAGGCTCTCATACAAAAATGTCGGGTGCACGTCCACATACGTCGTGGCCGAGGTCCACAGTCTCATGCGCCAGGGGAGCTCCGTCGCCGCGCCGAAGGCCTCGCGGTTCATAAAGTTGCCCCAGCGGCCGATGGCCTGCCC
>CAVFND010000210.1:0-3555 GCA_963623615.1 Oscillibacter sp. ER4
GTCCCTGCCGCAAAAGCCCGATGTTGTCCACTGCAACGACTGGCAGAGCGCGCTTGTGCCCATCTACATCAGAGACGAGACTGTGCGCGACGACTTCTATAAGGGAATCCGCACCGTCATCACGGTGCATAATATCGAATATCAGGGTCGCTACGGCAGCCGCGCGGTCGAGGACCTGTTCGGCCTGGACCGCGGCTGGTTCGACGGCGGCACGATCGAGTTTAGCGGCGACGTGAACCTCTTAAAGGGTGCGATCGTCACGGCGGACGCCGTGACCGCCGTGAGCCCGACCTACGCGCAGGAGCTCAAGTACGCCTACTTCGCCCACGGGCTGGAAAACGTGATGAACATGAACGCGCGCAAGCTCCACGGCGTGCTCAATGGCATCGACATGCAGCGCTATGACCCGTCGCACGATAAAAACCTCGCGGCGGTGTACTCGCTCGGCGACCTTGCCGGAAAGAAAACGGACAAGGCGGCGCTCCAGCGCGTGCTGGGATTGCAGGAACGGCCCAATACGCCCATCCTTGCGATGGTCTCGCGCCTCGTCTCGCACAAGGGGCTCGACCTAGTATGCGAAACGCTCGATTCGTTCATGGACAAGGACGTGCAGTTCGTCGTGCTCGGCAAGGGCGACGTGAAGTACGAGACGTTCTTTGAGTACGCCAAGCAGCGTTACGGCGGGCGTATGGCCGTCTACCTCGGCTATTCCGAAGAGCTCGCCATGCAGATCTACGCGGGTGCGGACTTGTTTTTGATGCCGTCGAAGAGCGAGCCGTGCGGCCTTTCGCAGATGATCGCGATGCGTTACGGCGCGGTGCCCATCGTGCGCGAGACCGGCGGCTTAAAGGATACCGTCCACGCCTATGAAGCCTGGAACGGGCAGGGCAACGGCTTTACCTTTGCCAACTACAACGCGGGCGATATGTGCCACGTGATCTGCGAGGCCATCGACCTGTACCACAACAATAGGGGCGCTTACGAGATGCTCCAGCAGCGCGGCATGACCGCGGACTTCAGCTGGACGCGCTCGGCGCAGGAATACCGCCACATTTACGAATCCATCTGCCGATAAAGAAAAGGAATTGATCTATGACCATTGACTCCGTGAAGAAAATGAAAGACGCGCTGTGCGAAAAGCTGAAGGTCAGCTTCGGCAGCACCGTGGAGGAGGCGAGCGACGCGCAGATGATGCGCGCGAGCGCCCTTGTCCTGCGCGACGTGATGGCCGAGCGCAGCGTGGACACCATGCGTGAGACCCGTGAGGAACACCGCCGTCAGGTGCACTACCTGTCGATGGAATTCCTGATGGGCCGCAGCCTGATGAAAAATGCCTTCAACCTTGGCGTCGGCGAAATTCTGACCGAAGCGCTCGACGAGCTGGGCTTCCGCGCGGCGGACATCTTTGAAAGCGAGCCCGACGCGGGCCTCGGCAACGGCGGCCTTGGCCGTCTCGCTGCGTGCTATCTCGACTCGATGACGACGCTCGACATTCCCGCCGCAGGCTATTCCATCTGCTATGAGCTCGGCATTTTCCGCCAGCGCATCGTCGACGGCCAGCAGGTCGAGCTGCCGGACAACTGGAAGGACCTCGGCGGCGCGTGGCTGCTGCCCAAGCCGCAGGAGACTGAGACCGTCCGCTTCGGCGGCACGATCCGCCAGTTCTGGGACGACGGGCGGCTGCACGTCGTCCCAGAGGGCGCGACCGAGGTGCTGGCCATCCCCTGCGACATGGAGATCGCGGGTTACGGCACGGATCATGTCAACACGCTGCGCCTTTGGGACGCCAAGTCCCCCGTGCCGCTCGACATGTCGCTCTTTTCACAGGGCGAGTATCTGCGTGCGCAGGAGCAGCACGCGATGGCCGAGACCATCGCGAAGGTCCTCTATCCCGAGGACAACCATCCCGAGGGGAAGAGCCTGCGCCTGAAACAGCAGTATTTCTTCGTCTCCGCGACCGTGCAGTCCATCGTGCGCAAGCACATTGAGGTCTACGGCACGGCCACGAACTTCCACGAAAAGAACGTCATCCAGATCAACGACACCCACCCCGCGCTCGTTATCCCCGAGCTCATGCGCATCCTGATGGACGACGCGGGCCTTGACTGGGACACGGCGTGGAACATCACGACGCACTCCGTCGCCTACACGAATCACACGGTGCTCTCCGAAGCGCTGGAGCGCTGGCCGCAGGAGCTGATGCAGTCGCTGCTGCCGCGCATCTGGACGATACTCACCGAGATTGCGCGCCGCTATCAGGAAAAGATCGAGAATTACTACCACGACGAGACCAAGACGCGCGAGATGGCCATCATCTGGGACGGTCAGATCCGCATGGCGAACCTGTGCATCGCGGGCGGCATGGCCGTCAACGGCGTGAGCGCCCTGCACTCCGACATCCTGCGAAACGACGTCTTCAAGTACCAGTGCGCGATGGAGCCGGAGAAGTTCAAAAATGTCACCAACGGCATCGACCACCGCCGCTGGCTCGCGCAGATCAACCCGCGGCTCGACGAGCTGGTGCGCGCGCTCGCGGGCGGGGATGAATACCTCCTGCACCCCGAAGCGCTCAAGGAGCTCGAGACACACGCGAATGATGCGGCGGTGCTTGATCGCCTCGGCGAGATCAAGCGCGCGAACAAGCTGGATTTTGCCGCCTATGTCAAAAAGACGCAGGGCGTCGTGCTCAACACTGACGCGATCTTCGATGTACAGGTCAAGCGCCTGCACGAGTATAAGCGCCAGCTGCTGAACGCGATGCACATCATCTACCTCTACCAACAGCTGCAAAGCGACCCGAACTGCGCCTTGCAGCCGCGCGTGTTCCTCTTTGGCGCGAAGGCCGCGCCGGGCTATGCGGTCGCTAAGCGCATCATCCGCCTCATCAACTCCCTTGCCGCCGAGGTCAACGCCGACCCCATCTGCCGCGACAAGCTGCAAGTGGTATTTTTAGAGAACTACCGCGTATCGCTCGCCGAGCATCTGATGCCCGCGAGCGAGGTGAGCCAGCAGATCTCCACCGCCGGCAAGGAGGCCAGCGGCACGGGCAACATGAAGTTTATGATGAACGGCGCGCTGACCGTCGGCACGCTCGACGGCGCGAACGTCGAGATGCATGAGAGGCTCGGCGACGAGAACATGTTCCTCTTCGGCCTGCACGCCGACGAGGTCGTGCGCCTCAAGCGCGAGGGCTACGCCCCGCAGAAGCTCTACGCGCGCGACGAGAATCTGCGCGCCGTGATCGACAAGCTCAAGACCGGCTTCTCCGACGGCGTTTCTTACGACGATCTCGCCTCGCGGCTGCTGATGAACGATGAATATATGCTCTTGCAGGACTTCGCGTCCTACTGCGCCGCCGAGCAGCGTATGGCGGACACCTACGCAAGAAGTGAGGACTGGAACCGCATGTCGCTCATCAACATTGCCCGCAGCGGCATCTTCGCCGCCGACCGCGCGGTCGCGCAGTACGCGGACACAATCTGGCAGGTACCGCACAAATGAATACTTCAAACGCGGAGCGGCTATACCGCTCCGCGTTTGATTTGGGAATTCACT
>CAVFND010000211.1:0-3539 GCA_963623615.1 Oscillibacter sp. ER4
GTCAACAGCGTCCATCAGCTCCTTGATGCAGGCATACTCGGGAGCGTTGGGATCGGTGGACTCGGAAACCAGAGCGTTCAGAGCAGAGCCACGGATGATGGGGGTGTCGTCGCCAGGGAAACCATAGAAGTCCAGCAGCTCGCGAACTTCCATCTCGACCAGCTCCAGCAGCTCCTCGTCGTCGACCTGATCGCACTTGTTCAGGAACACCAGCACGGAAGGAACGTTGACCTGACGGGCCAGCAGCAGGTGCTCACGAGTCTGAGCCATGGGGCCGTCGGAGGCGGCGATGACCAGGATAGCGCCGTCCATCTGGGCAGCACCGGTGATCATGTTCTTGATATAGTCGGCGTGGCCCGGGCAGTCGACGTGGGCATAGTGACGGCCCTTGATCTCGCCGTCCTCGCCGGTCTTGTAGTTGTGACCAACACGGTCGAAGGTCTGGTACTCAACGTGAGCGGTGTTGATGGTGATACCACGCTCGCGCTCTTCCGGAGCCTTATCGATGGAGCTGTAATCGGTGTAGTCAGCACCGCCCTGGAGGGCGAGGAACTTGGTGATCGCAGCGGTCAGGGTGGTCTTACCATGGTCGATATGACCGATGGTACCAATGTTTACGTGGGGCTTGGTACGCTCGAATTTCTGCTTAGCCATTAGAGTGATCCTCCTATGAAAAAATTTCGTTGTTTACCGGTGTCGTTTAGATACATCGGTATTTTACCGTAAAACGCGGTATTTTGCAATACCTTTTTATCAGGCGCGGTTCGTGCGCTGGTTGATGATCTTCTCCTGAATGTTCTTCGGGATCTCGATATAATGCGCGGGCTCCATCGTGTACTGACCACGGCCCTGCGTGCAGGAACGGAGGTCGGTCGCGTAGCCGAACATCTCAGCAAGAGGCACGAAAGCGTCGATCTGCTGTGCGCCGCTGCGGGCCTCGAAGCCCTGGATCTGACCACGGCGGGAGTTGAGGTCGCCGATAACGTCGCCCATGTACTCGTCGGGGACGATGACGCAGACCTTCATGATCGGCTCGAGCAGCGTCGGACCGGCCTTCTGGCAGGCCTCCTTGAAGGCCATGGAGCCGGCGATCTTGAACGCCATTTCAGAGGAGTCGACCTCGTGATAAGAACCGTCGTACAGCGTGACCTTGACGTCGACGACCGGGTAACCGGCGAGAACGCCGGAGAGCATAGCGCCCTGAATACCGGCATCGATCGCGGGAACGTATTCCTTGGGGATCGCGCCGCCGACGAGGGCGTTGACAAACTCGTAACCCTTGCCGGACTCGTTGGGCTCGACATGGATCTTGACGTGACCGTACTGACCCTTACCGCCGCTCTGACGGGCGTACTTGGTATCCTGATCGACGGCCTTGGTGATGGTCTCCTTGTAGGCGACCTGGGGAGCGCCGACATTCGCCTCGACCTTGTACTCGCGGAGCAGACGGTCGACGATGATCTCCAGATGGAGCTCGCCCATGCCGGCGATGATGGTCTGACCGGTCTCTTCGTCGGTGTAGGTCTTGAAGGTCGGGTCCTCTTCCGCCAGCTTCATCAGCGCAATGCCCATCTTCTCCTGACCGGCCTTGGTCTTGGGCTCGATGGCGACGCGGATGACGGGCTCGGGGAATTCCATGGACTCCAGAATGATCGGAGCCTTTTCATCGCAGAGCGTATCACCGGTGGTGGTATTCTTGAGGCCGATGACGGCGCAGATGTCGCCGGCGTAGCAGCACTCGATATCCTCGCGGTGGTTGGCGTGCATCTGCAGGATGCGGCCGATGCGCTCTCTCTGATGCTTGGTGGAGTTCAGAACCGCGGTACCGGTATTCAGGATACCGGAGTAAACGCGCACGAAGGACAGACGTCCCACGAACGGGTCGGTCGCGATCTTGAACGCGAGACCGGCAAACGGAGCGTTGTCGTCCGCGTGGCGGACATCTTCCTCACCGGTGTCGGGGTTCACACCGTCGATCGCGGGGATATCCACGGGGGACGGCATATAGTCGACGATCGCGTCCAGCAGCTTCTGAACACCCTTGTTCTTGTAAGAGGTACCGCAGGTGACAGGGACCATCTTGTTGTCGATGGTGGCCTGACGGATGGTCTTGCGGATGAGGTCCTGAGGAACGGGCTTCTCTTCGAGCGCCAGCTCCATGATCTCGTCGTTCAGGTCGGCGCAAGCGTCAACGAGCTTGGTGCGATACTCCTGAGCGAGCTCGAGCATGTCCTCGGGGATCTCCTCGACGCGCATGTCCTTGCCGAGCTCGTCGTAGTAGATGTCAGCGTCCATCTCCACCAAGTCGATAATGCCCTTGAAGGTATCTTCAGAGCCGATCGGCAGCTGGATGGGAACAGCGTTGCACTTGAGACGGTCGTGGATCATGTGCAGAACGTTGTAGAAGTCCGCGCCCATGATATCCATCTTGTTGACGTAGATCATGCGGGGGACCTTGTAGTTATCGGCCTGACGCCACACGGTTTCAGACTGGGGCTCAACACCGCCCTTGGCGCAGAGGACGGTCACAGAGCCGTCCAGAACGCGCAGGGAGCGCTCGACCTCAACGGTGAAGTCAACGTGGCCCGGGGTATCGATGATATTGAGACGGGTCTGCGGGAACTGATTCTTGCTGCCCTTCCAATAGCAGGTGGTAGCAGCGGAGGTGATGGTGATACCACGCTCCTGTTCCTGAGCCATCCAGTCCATCGTGGCGGTACCGTCGTGGGTCTCGCCGATCTTGTAGTTGACGCCGGTGTAGTACAGAATACGCTCGGTAGTCGTGGTCTTGCCAGCGTCGATATGGGCCATGATGCCGATATTTCTGGTATTTTCCAGAGAGACTTTTCTTGCCATAATTCTCTCGTTCCTCCGTTACCAGCGGAAGTGGGCGAATGCCTTGTTGGATTCGGCCATCTTGTGGGTATCTTCGCGTTTCTTCACGGCGCTGCCGCTGTTGTTGGCAGCATCCATGATCTCGCCAGCCAGGCGCTCGGCCATGGTGCGTTCACCGCGGGCGCGGGCGTAAGCCGTCAGCCAACGCAGACCGAGGGTCTGACGACGGGCGGGACGGACTTCCATCGGCACCTGATAGGTGGCACCGCCGACGCGGCGGGACTTGGTCTCCAGGCTGGGCATGATATTCTCCATCGCCTGGTTGAAAACATCGAGAGGCTCGTTGCCGGTCTTGTCCTTGATCATGTCGAACGCGCTGTAAACGACCTTCTGGGCGACGCCCTTCTTGCCGTCGAGCATCACGCTGTTGACGAGCTTGGTCACCAGGACGCTGTTGTACATAGGATCGGGCAGAACTTCTCTCTTGGGAACATTACCTCTTCTGGGCACTTTGCTTCCCTCCTTCTTATAATTTAGAAATCATAGGTACTCGCGAATGGGGCTCTCCCCCATCGTGTTCCGGCCTGCCAAAGAGGTGAATGACACAAAAATATATATCAAACCTTTTCGGCAAAGCTCAATTCAAGGTCGCAGCCTTACTTCTGCTTCGGGCGCTTGGCGCCGTACTTGGAACGGGACTGCAT
>CAVFND010000212.1:0-3524 GCA_963623615.1 Oscillibacter sp. ER4
ATCATCCGCCGCTTGCGACGCGGGAGAGCATTTTGGAAGACATGACGGCGCTGCCGCCGGGGAAATGTGAGGAAGACAAGCAGTACCTCGGCTTTTTCGACGGGGAAACGCTCATCGCCGTGCTGGACCTGATCGAGCGCTATCCACAAGACGGCACCGCCTACGTTGGCTTCTTTATGACGAAAAAGGAGCGGCAGGGACGCGGCCTCGGCACGGCGCTGATCGCTGAACTGCTGGACGAGCTGCGGCGGGAGAAGTTTCGCAGAGTGCGCCTCGCGGTCGACAGGGGCAATCCGCAGAGCAAGGCGTTCTGGGAAAAGAACGGCTTTGCGCTGACGGGCGAAGAATTCCCACACGACGATTCGGCGTACCTGTCGATGGAACGCGCGTTGTAAAATTGAAAAAAGAACGCACCGCTGTGCAGATGGCATCTGCACAGCGGTGCGTTTCATTTTTAGAGACTATTTCAATTCGTAGGTTAAATTTTTACCGTTCTGGCGGTAGAAGAATTCGCTGAGATCATCTTCTTCGGACGCGCGGAGGAGGTCGAGCATATCGGAAGATGCAAGATGGAGCGAGGGAAGATCGGCGAGCTCCGCCCACCAGACCTCGCCCTCGTCAGAGGAGCGCAGCGTTCCGGTGAACTGCTCGGTGCGATAGAGCAGCACGACATGACGCACGCCGTCTTCGAACCAATCCTTGATGCCGCACAGGCGCGGAGAGGAGATCGTCAGACCGGCCTCCTCCTGCACTTCACGGATAACGGCATCTGTAAAGGGTTCTCCCTTTTCAACATGATCGCCCGAAAAAGCGATGCCGGGCCAGATGTTACTCTTGCGGTCCTGCACCAGAACCTGACTGCCGTGGCAGAGCATGCATAGATTCATCAGTTCGACAGGCTCAGTCCTGCTCGTGTGCAACGCTCCTTTTTGGTGTTGATGTGGGCTGTTGGATGCCTGTATTATTGTGCGCCGTGCGGGACTTTCGCCTTGGCACTGAGCTTGTCGGCGCGGATGGCGAAGACCTCGACCGCGCGGGCCTGCTGCTCGGTGAATTTGTCCTCGCGGCCCGCCATGTGGTGCATGAGGGCGGTCAGCGCGGCGAGCTTTTCCTCGCCGTCTAAAAACTCCACATGCCCGACGCCGGTGACGGAGGCGAAGTAGTAGCCGCACTGGCAGGCGACATCGTGTACATCGAGCGCGCCGCGGCAGTCCATTTCAAAGGCAACGGTCGGATTTTTGCGCAGAATGTCGAGCTTGCGGCCCTCGCGGGCGCTGTGGCAGAAGAACGAGAATGCGCCGTTTTCACAAGTATAGCCAAAATTCAGCGGTAAAAGATACGGATCGCCATCGTCCATCATGGCAAGATGAATCACTTTACAATCGCTGATAATGGAGAGAATTTCACTTAAATCGATGATCTCACGGTCGCTTCTTCGCATGGGAGGGACCTCCTTTGATTATTTTCCTCATTATACAGGGAAGAAGCGCAGATGACAAGGCAGAGCGGCAAATAAAAATCGAAATACCGGCGAGCTTCGACAAAAAAACGGCAGGAGGACAGGCTATACTTTGAGAAACGAAAGGGAAAACGCTTGAAAGAAACGGAGGGAGAGCAATGGAGGTCATTTCATCGGGCGAGGGGCGCGAGCTGACGCTCACGCTGCGCGGAGAGCTCGACCATCACGCGGCGAAAGAGGCGATGCGGAAGCTTGAATGGGAGCTGGACGCGGCGCTGCCGAGCAAGCTGACGCTGGATTTTTCGGGCGTGAGCTTTATGGATTCGTCTGGCATCGCCGTCGTGATGCGCGCGCTCAAGCGCATGCGCGCCATGGGCGGCAGCGCCGCCGTCAAAAATGTTCCGCCGCAGGCGAAAAAAGTGTTTACCGCCGCGGGAATTTTCCACATCGTACCGCTTGAGGAGGGGGAAAAGAGCGATGAAAGTAAAACCGAATAACTACATAGCCATCGAATTTCCGAGCCGCAGCGTCAACGAGGGGCTGGCGCGCGCCGCAGTTGCGGCGTTTGCCGCGCAGCTCGACCCGACGCTCGACGAACTCGGCGACATCAAGACTGCCGTGAGCGAGGCGGTGACGAACGCCATCGTCCACGCCTATCCGCAGGAGATCGGCAAGATCGCGCTGCGTGCGTGCATCTTCGACGGGAACCTGCTTGAGATCACCGTGCGCGACTGGGGCTGCGGCATTGCGGACATCGAAAAAGCGCGCGAGCCACTCTACACGACCGGCGGCGAGGAGCGCAGCGGCATGGGCTTTACGATCATGGAGAGCTTCATGGATTCGCTCGCTGTGCGCTCGAAAAACGGCAAGGGCACGGTCGTGACGATGAAGCGCAGGATCGCGCTGCGCACGGCGCGCCGATGAACGCCGCGCCGGAATTGCTCGAGGCTGCGGCGCAGGGGGACGAGCAGGCCTGCGAGCAGATGCTGCGCGAGAACAGCGGCCTCATCTGGAGCATCGTGCGGCGCTACTACGGCCATGGCGTGGAGCCGGACGACCTCTATCAGCTCGGATGCCTTGGATTCATCAAAGCGGTAAAGGGATTTGACTTTGCATTCGGCACACAGTTTTCAACCTATGCTGTGCCGAAGATCGCGGGCGAAATCCGACGTTTTCTGCGCGATGACGGCGCGATCAAGGTGAGCCGCAGCGTGCGCGAGCAGGCGGCGGCGATCTTTGCCGCGCGCGAAAAGCTCAAAAATACGCTCGGGCGCGAACCGGCGCTCTCCGAGCTTTCGGAGGAAACGGGCTTCAACGCAGAAGAGATCGCGCAGTGTGAGCTGGCGGTCGCCGCGCCGGACAGCCTGCAGCGTGAGACTGGCGACGGCCTGACGCTCGAGGGGAAGCTCGGCGGCGAATCGCCCGAGGACGGGCTCATCGAGCGCATCGCGCTGCGCGAAGCCATCGACGAGCTCCCTGAGCGCGAAAAAATGACGATTTTACTGCGCTTTTTCAAGGGGCTGACGCAGGAGCAGTCGGCGCGCCTTCTCGGCGTGTCGCAGGTGCAGGTATCGCGCCTGGAGCGCCGGGCGCTGGAGAAGCTGAGGGCGTCTCTTTCGGACGGGCTTTGAAGTAGCTTTCGTTTTGAAACTCGGTCATCGTGCCCCAGTAGCGCTTGGGCATGTGCGTCATGCGAAGCTTTTCATTTTTGCGCGCTTCAATGGCGACGGTGTCGTAAAAGCGGCGCCAGAGGCGGCGGTAGTTCGCCTCTTCTTCGTCGGGCTGCGCCATTTCAAAGTGCTCGAGCGGCACGATGCGCGATACGCCGCCGCTGTAGAGCAGCGCCTCGCGGTGCGTGCGGTCGTAGAGGAAAAACGTTTCGTTGTGGTAGCGCTCGCAGAAGTGGCGGCGCAGGACGGGGAGTACACGGTTTTTCGGCTCGATCTCCGCGCCGAGCACGCCGTCAAAGTCGGAAAAGCGGGTGAAGCCGCGGAACTGCTCGACCTCGCCCGAAAGCTGCCGCACGGCCTTGAGCAACGGCAGATAGGCATCGTCGCTCAGGCAC
>CAVFND010000213.1:0-3520 GCA_963623615.1 Oscillibacter sp. ER4
ACATCTGGGACCTCAACATGTTCAGCGAGGTCAAGGATGAGTACGGCGGCGGCCCTGTGTGCGGCACGTTTACCCTGTGGGTGAACGGCAAGACCACGCTCGACGGTATGCTCGAAGAGCTCGAAAAGCTCGACGGCGTCAGCTACATTACGCTGATGTGAAAAGGGAACAAAAGGAAAACGGCGCGGTCACCGCGCCGTTTTCCTTTGCCGCGCCGTCTTTATACACCTTGTTAAGAAAAAGCCGCGCGGCGGGGCGGAATCCCGCCCGTTCGTCGATTGACAGGGAAAAGTGCGCGCCGTACAATGAAAATTAACACACAAAGAGAGGGAAAATCATGAAATATGTCAAGGAGTTCGGCATTATCCTCATCGTCTCGCTCGTTGGGGAGCTGCTGAATTATTTATTGACCCTGCCCGTTCCGGCGAGCATTTACGGCCTTGTGCTGATGTTTCTCTGCCTGATGCTCGGCGTCATCAAGCTCAGCGACGTGCACGATACAGCCTGCTTTCTCATCGAGATCATGCCCATCATGTTCATTCCGCCTGCCGTGGGGCTGATGGCCTCGTGGGACGTCATTCAGGCGAATCTTGTCGCCTATCTCGTCATCGCCGCGGTGACGACGGTGCTCGTCATGGCTGTGTCCGGCCTTGTGACGCAGGCCGTGCTCAGAAAGGGCAAAAAGGAGCCGGAGAAGAAATGACGTTTTTCGAACAGTCCGTCTTTTTCGGCGTCTCCGTCAGCCTTGTTGCCTACGGCATCGGCGTGCTGCTGCAAAGAAAGTTCAAGTTCGCGCTCTTCAACCCGCTGCTCATCTCGGTGGTGCTGACCATCGTGGTGCTTTTGACGGCGCATATCAGCTACGACACGTTCTACGAGGGCGCGAAGTATTTGAGCTACCTGCTCACGCCTGCGACCGTGTGTCTCGCCGTGCCGCTCTATGAAAAGCTGTCGCTTCTGAAGAGCAACTGGAAGGCCATCTTCGCCGGCATTCTCTCCGGCGTCGTCACGACGCTTTGCAGTGTGTTTGTGATGAGCAAGCTCTTTGGCCTGACGCACGAGGAGTACGTCACCATGCTGCCCAAGTCCATCACGACGGCCATCGGCATGGGCGTCTCCGAAGAGCTCGGCGGCTACGTGACGCTGACCGTCGCCATGATCATCATCACCGGTATTCTCGGCAATGTGATCGCCGTGTCCGTCTGCCGCCTTTTCCGCATCACCGACCCCATCGCCAAGGGCGTGGGCATCGGGTCGGCCGCGCACGCGCTGGGCACAGCTAAGGCGCTTGAGATCGGCGAGGTCGAGGGCGCGATGAGCAGCCTGTCCATCGTCGTGGCGGGCCTTCTCACGGTCATCGGCGCGTCGATCTTCGCAAACTTCATGTAAGCAAAAAGGAAGCCTTTCCCTGTGGGAAAAGGCTTCCTTTTTTGCGCCCCGCGGCGGAGAAAAACGGCGGAAAGCGTTGCAATTCGGGGGATTCGTGTTAAGATAAAAGTGTAAACTGGCAAGGGTTGTGCAAAACCGGTCCGTTCTGCGCAAGAAGAAAGGGGGGAAGCGCTCATGTGGCATGTGGAAACTGACTGTTTTGCGCTGGCAATTTTCCTCATCATGCTCATCAAAGAGGGCCCCGAGCGCACCCGCAAGCGCGACCGGCAGAGCAACGCTTTCTTCCTGGTGCTGCTGTTCAGCATTGTCAACGTGACGATCGACATCATCTCGTCGCTTGCGGTGAACCAGAGCACGGAATGGTGGATGTACGAATACGCGATGACGCTGTATGTGGCGAGCATGCCGCTGCTCGCGGCGGTGTGGATGTGCTATGCCTATGTGCTCATCCACCGCGACGGCACGCATCGGGAGATCACGCGAGGTATCGTGGCCATCGTGATCCCCAAACCTCATCTTCGTGGCCATCGCGATCTTGAACCCCTATACCGAGTGGCTTTTCCATCTGTCGAGCGACATGGAGTATTCGCGCGGCGCGCTCTTTATGCCCGTCGGCGTGGGATTTATCATGTTTTACTCCGCGGTGGGCCTTTTGCAGGTGATCTTCCACTGGAAGAAGATCGCCCCGCGCTCAAACGCCGTGCTGCTCGTGCTCTTCTTTTTGACGACGGGCTGCTTCATCTGGGTCCAGCTGGCGAACCCCAGTTGGCTTGTCATCAACGCGAGCTATGCGCTCGTGTACGTCTGGTGCGACTTCACGGTCGAAGAGCAGCGCCGGAGTGAGTTCTACGGCGAGATCAACCGCAAGAATGAAGAGCTCAAGGTCATCGCGGAAAAGGCCGAATCCGCCACGCAGGCCAAGAGCGAGTTTCTCTCGCGCATGTCGCACGATATCCGCACGCCGATGAACGCGATCATCGGCCTCACGCGCCTTGCCGAGGAGCGCAAGCGCACGCTCGAATCCGGCATGAACTACCGCCTTTCCAGGCCCATCGAGGCAAAGCTCTTAGAGCGCGTGCTCTGTGAGCATGTAAAACGGTAAAAGAAAAGAGGTTTCACGCACTTTGACCATGCAAAAACCCATCAATATGTTCCGCAGTTATCTGCTGCGCTTTTTCTTCCGCCTGACGGTGCTGATCGTCACCGTGTCGGGCTATTTCAAAAACCGCGCCGCGCTGGATTTTACCGTCCGGCACGCGCTTTTCGCGCCGGTCAACCTCCTCTGGGCGATCCTGACGGCGTCGTTCGCCTTGCAGCTCTCGCCGCACTCGCGAGTGTCAAGGGGCTGTCTCAAGCAGTTCCCCGGCACGTTCGACCGCGTGGAGAATGTGGTCGACGGCTTCTTCCTGCGCACAAAGCTCAGGAAGCTGAACCTCGGCGCCACGCGCGTGGCGGTCATCTGGGCCATCCCCAACCTTATCTTCGCGGCGCTCTACTATAAGGGCATCTTCGGCGTGCCGGAGATGCTGCTGCTCACGGTGCTCTATTACCTCTGCGACGTGATCTGCATCGTGTTCTACTGCCCGTTCCAAAAGCTCTTTATGAAAAACAAGTGCTGCGTGACCTGCCGCATCTTCGCCTGGGGCACGATCATGACGGTCACGCCACTCATTTTCGTGCCGAGCGTCTACTCGTGGAGCCTTGTGGCGCTGGCGCTCGTGTGCACCGTCGCGTGGGAGGTGACGTATTACCGCCACCCCGAGCGCTTCTGCGAAGAGACGAATGCGTTTTTGACCTGTGCGGCCTGCACGGACCGGCTGTGCGTCGTTAAGCGCGCGCTGGAGCAGAGTCCTTCTAAAAAAGCGTAAGGGAAAGCACCGCGAAAGAGGTGCTTTTTTTTGCGCTTATCTGAGCGCCCGTCTGAGCGCCGCAGGGGCAAGGAAGGATGCAGCCGAAAGGGCTGCGGGGTTTCCCGCGCGGGCGCGGAGGATTCGCAGCGCCGCAGGCGCTGCATCCTTTTCCATGCGTACCCGCAGGGTGCGGAAAAGGGGGCCATTCTCTCACGTGAGAGAATGACCCCCTTTAGATCCCCCAAGAGAACGCAAGGGGCCTTGCCCCTTGACCCCGACAT